>JABJCZ010000273.1 GCA_018668475.1 Alphaproteobacteria bacterium
GCTCAGCCGACGGACCGGGTGGCAAAATTTCTCGGCCACGCCAAGATCCGCCCGATGCCGGAGATTCGCGAGCAGACCAAGAAATCGCAGCCCAAGCAGAAGACGCTTGATCGCCTGGCTGAGCAGGAAGAAAAGGCGAAGGCAGCTGCTGAAGCTGCGGTAGAAGCTGACGCTGCAGCAAAGGCCGAGGCAGATGCAGCAGCTGCTGCTGAAGCCGAAGCCCCGGCGGAGGACGCACCAGCCGAGGATGCACCTGCCGAGGAAGCCCCTGCTGAGGACGCACCTGCTGAGGAGGCCGCCAGCGATGACGGCGCCAAAGATGACGGTGAAGGCAACAAACCCGCGGAGTAAGGCCCCGAAGATTGGGCCCGAGCCCGGGTCCGATCGGGTGCTGGTTGGCGCTGTCAGTGGCGCCCACGGGATTCACGGTGTGTTGCGCATCAAAAGCTTCACGACCGTGCCCGGCGACATCGGCACCTACGGACCCCTTGAGGACGAAGCCGGCGAGCCGCGACCGATCAGGTTGACCGGCGGCAGCGCAGCTGGCGCCATCCTCGCCCGACTGCCAGGCGTTGAAGACCGCTCGGCAGCTGAGGCACTCAAGGGAACCGGGCTCTATGTGCCGCGCAGCGCGCTGCCGGCGACGGAGGAAGACGAGTGGTATTACGCCGATCTCATCGGCCTGGACGCAATCGACTCGCAGGGTGCGCACTTGGGAACAGTGCTCGCGGTGGTCGATCATGGTGCGGGCGAAGTCATCGAGATCGATTTGGTGAACGGCGGCACATTGTTATTGCCGTTTTCCCACGACGCAGTGCCCCAGGTGGACGTGCCGGGGAACAGAATTTTTGTAACCCCACCGCCGGAAACCGAGCCGGTGGGCGACCGCAGCGGCAAGCAGGCCGAGGAGAACGACGGGTGAGTGAAGTGCATACCACCACAGGAACCGGAACGACCGGATCCAGCGGCACGGGCGACCGTTTGCCGTGGCGTGCGCGTGTGCTCACCATCTATCCGAATATGTTTCCCGGCATGCTGGGCCAGGCGCTTAGTGGTCGCGCACTTGAAGACGGCCTGTGGTCACTTGAATCGGTGGACATCCGCGATTTCGCGAGCGATAAACACCGCTCCGTTGATGACCAGCCCTTTGGTGGCGGCCCCGGTATGGTCATGCGGGCCGACGTTTTGGCTGACGCGATTGATGCGACCCACCCGGTACCGAATGATGCACCGCTCATCTATTTGTCGCCGCGTGGCGAGCCGCTGAACCAGAGCCGGGCTCGCGAGATTGCCGACGGTCCCGGTGTCACGCTTATCTGCGGTCGTTTTGAAGGCATTGACGAGCGCGTACTTGAGGCGCGCGACGTCGAGGAACTGAGTGTTGGAGATTACGTGTTGTCGGGTGGCGAGCCGGCAGCGCAAATTGTTTTGGATACCTGCGTGCGCCTGTTACCGGGCGTCATGGGCAAACAGGAATCTCTCGCCGAAGAGAGTTTTGAGGACGGACTGTTGGAATATCCGCACTACACGCGACCTCGCGAGTTTGAGGGCCGTGCCGTGCCGGACGTATTGCTGTCAGGCGATCATGATCGGATTCGCAAATGGCGGCGACAGCAGGCCGAAGTAATCACTCGCGAGCGCCGGGCCGACTTATGGGCCAAGCGACGTGCAACTGCCAGATCCGAATGATGAAGGGCGTGGCTATGAATATCATCGAGCAACTCAACAAAGAATCCATCGACAAGGCCGTCGCTAATCGCGACATCCCGTCGTTTGGTCCGGGCGATACGCTCCGGGTCCATGTGAAGGTCGTCGAAGGTGAACGTGAACGTATCCAGATGTTTGAGGGCGTGTGCATCTCCCGCAAGAACCGGAGCGTGAATTCCAACTTCACCGTGCGCAAGATTTCCTACGGCGAGGGTGTGGAACGCGTATTCCCGCTCTACTCCCCGCGGGTGGATAAGATCGAGGTCACCAAACGCGGCATCGTCCGTCAGGCCAAGCTCTACTACCTGCGTGGCCGGCGCGGAAAATCGGCACGTATCGCCGAGCGGCGTGACGACAAGCGCGTGAAGAACGCCAAGGCCCTGGATGCGGCCAACGCTGAAGCGCGCGCAAAGGCGACTACCGATGCCCCGACGGGCGACGGCGAGTAACACCTGACGGTTGTTTGGAATGTGTGCGGCCCGCGCCTTGGCGCGGGCTGTCATCGGGCGGCTCCGGCTGCCTCGTATTGATGGGAGAATAATGGGATGGCAAGCCCGAGAACCCTGTTCGACAAGATCTGGGACAGCCACGTCGTCTCTGAAAATGACGACGGCACGTCGCTTATCTATATCGATATGCACCTGACCCACGAGGTCACTAGCTGGACAGGCTTTGAAGGTCTGCGCGATGCCGGCCGGCAACTACGCCGCACCGACAAGACGCTCGCCGTACCGGACCATTCCATCCCGACGCGCAATCAGGACCAGGAGATTACCGACCCAATCGCCCGCGAGCAGGTTGAGGCGCTGGTCCGCAATACATCCGATTTCGATGTTCCCTACATTCCGCTCCTCGACGAGCGCCAGGGCATTGTGCATGTCATCGGTCCGGAACAAGGCGTGACCCAACCGGGCTCAACGCTGGTATGCGGTGACAGCCATACCGCGACCCATGGTGCCTTCGGCTGCCTCGCCTTCGGCATTGGCTCCAGCGAAGTTGGCCACGTGATGGCAACGCAGACGCTGATCCAGCGACGCTCGAAAAACATGAAGATCGAGCTCACTGGCGAGACCGGCTTCGGTATTACCGGCAAAGACATCATCCTCGCGATCATTGGCCATATCGGCACCGCAGGCGGCACCGGTCACGTTGTGGAATATGTCGGCCCGGCCATCGAGGCACTCTCGATGGAAGGACGCATGACGCTTTGCAATATGACCATTGAGGGCGGCGCTCGGGCGGGTCTCGTTTCCCCTGACGAAAAGACCTTTGCCTATCTCAAGGGCCGTGAATACGCCCCGTCCGACGACCAATGGGATGCGGCGGTTGCCTACTGGCGCTCACTCGCCTCGGACCCTGGCGCTGTTTACGACAAGACCGTTACCATTGATGCCGCATCTATCATGCCGCAGGTCTCTTGGGGCACCAGCCCCCAGGATGTGGCGCCGATCGACGGCACCGTGCCCGACCCTGCCAACGCAGAGGATGACAAGGTCAGCGAGAGCCTGACCGAGGCGCTTGAGTACATGGACCTGACGGCCGGACAGGCGATTACGGACATCAACATCAACCGGGTGTTCATTGGTTCATGCACCAACAGCCGCATCGAAGACATGCGCGCTGCTGCCCACATCGCAAAGGGTCGAAAGGTGGCTGACGGTGTCTCCGCCATGGTGGTGCCAGGGTCGGGCCTGATCAAGGCGCAGGCCGAAGCCGAGGGTCTCGACAAGATATTTATGGAAGCCGGCTTCGAATGGCGCGAGCCCGGGTGCTCGATGTGCATCGCCATGAACGAAGACCGACTGGAGCCGGGCGATCGTTGTGCCTCGACTTCTAACCGCAACTTCAAGGGCCGGCAGGGGCGCGGCAGTCGCACC
>JABJCZ010000274.1 GCA_018668475.1 Alphaproteobacteria bacterium
TCCCTTTATTGAGGCGACCGAAGCGCTGACCGATGACGACCTGATACGGCTGATCAAGTCAGATACCCCAGCCCGCCAGTCCGCCGTCGCCAGGCGCCCTTTGGTTTCGACCGAAATTTCGGGTGCCCTCATCGATACCGGGCATCAGGAAGTGGTGCACGCGTTACTCCAAAATGCGGGGGCAGACATTTCAGCGCGTTCACTCCATGAGGCACTGAGCACCTTTGCCGGCAACAAGACAGTCGAGCATTTGATGATTCACCGCGAAGCCTTGCCGCTCACGGTTTCAGCGCGGCTGATCGCCGGTGTGTCTGGCGTATTGCGCCGCCGCCTGATCACTCACCATGGCCTGCCCCCGACCCTTGCGGACGAACTGACGAAACATGGGCGCGAGGGGGCCCTGATGAAATCGCTTGAGGGCGAGCGCCGCGGCAGCGAGGTCGAGAAATTCGCTGAGCTCCTGCACACGCAGCGGCGCCTGAGCCCATCGCTACTGCTTCGCGCGCTGTGCCTGGGCGACCTGCATTTCGTCGAGGCCAGCTTTGCAACCATGACCCAAATGACGGTCGAAGAAGCACGCGCGTTCCTGTTTGAAAAAGGCCCCGGCGGTGTGCGCATTCTATTCGGCAAGTCCCGTCTACCGGAGCCACTGTTCCGCGCCTTTGCATCAGGCTTTGAAGAGATAAATGTGATCCGGGCGCGCGACCCCGAAAAGGGCTGGCGCAAGGACTATACCGAGCAGATTGTCTGGCGACTGGTGCGAGACTACAATAACGTTTGCCCTGAAGACTTGGAGCACGTCCTCAGTCAGCTCTCTCGCTACGTGAACCGGACTCCGCCGGAAGAGCGTTAAAAATAGGCGCCTACCAGTAGCTGAGGGCGTCGGCGAAAATGCCTTTCAGATCGTCGCGTGACACCGCGCAGGGCGCATTGTCGAGAAGACGTTTTTGTGGGAATGCCTTGTCCGTCAGATTATCCAGGTCGCTCTTCACATAGCCCACGCCTGAAAGCCCGTTTGGCATGCCGGTACGCCGCATCATGTCGATGACCTGCGTGGCCAACACGTCCCCGGCACGCTCGCCCGGCACATTGCGCACATCAGCGCCCATCAACTCAGCCGCCTTCAGATGACGGTCCGCGCAATGAGGCCCGGTAAAGCGGAACACCGCTGGCGCGTTGACGATAACCGAAATGCCATGCGGCACCATGGGTTCGTCCGTCTCCCAACCTGCAGGCACGTAGTCGCGCACCAGCCCGGCCACGGCATAGGACATAGCATGCGGCATATGGCATCCCGCATTGCCAAAACCGATGCCCGCCAACATGCCGGCAAACATCAGCGGCTCGCGGGCCGAAAGCTCATCGGGCTCTTCCACCGCCCGGATGAGATTGGCGCCGACCAGTCTGATCGCCTCGGAACACGCCATATCGCTATATGGATTAGCGCCCTGGCTGAGCGGGCGCGGCGCCGCATGATCCGGCCTGGGCCGATGGGAATAGGGCCGCGCCGTCAATGACTCGATGGCATGAGTAAAGACGTCAAAACCATTGGCCGCAACGATGGGTGCCGGCAGACTCATCAGTGAACGTGGATCGAGAACCCCGAGATCAGGCCGCAAACGGGCGTTGGCGATGCCAGTCTTCGCCTCCATTTCCAGCAGATCAAAAATAGCAATGCCGGTGCACTCACTCGCTGTACCAAATGTTGTTGGGCAGGCGATGTGCGGCTTGAGCGGCCCAGGCACGGGCTTCGCCGCCCCGATCGGTGCGTTGACGTAATCGAGTAAATCCGCCGGATAGGTCGCATAGAGATTGGCAGCCTTGGCCGTGTCGATGGTCGAACCGCCACCCACCGAGACGTATCCGTCAACCCCCGCCTCTTCGGCAAAGAGGGTGGCCGCCTTGAACGAACGATCCGTCGGCTCAACTTCCACTTCATCGTAGATAACAACGTCCAGACCAGCGCCAATCAACGCGCGCTTAGCGATTTCCATCGGCTCCAGCTTTGCCACCACCGGATCGGTAAACAAGGCGACCCGCGACATGCCGAGCGCCTTGGCGTCCACGCCAATTTCGTCCAGCGAACCGACGCCAAACTTTATCTTTGGTGCCTCGACGGTAAACGCATGGTCGCCGTCCGGTGAAGGTGAAAAATAGGGGCCGAGGGCCATGATTTGTATTTCCTTGCTATCGTTTTCAGTGTGTCGCGTGGCGAACTAAGAATAGATCGCCACGCATCAGGTACTGCATCAGGCGGCTTCAATCGGATTACGCAATATGCCGACGTTCTCTATTTCAGATTCGACCACGTCACCCGGCATACAATATCGGGTCGCGGCAACCAGGCCCTCTGACGGACTCCATTTTCCGCCAAGCTCCGCATCTACCGACCAAGCCGTTCCGGCAGGCGTGCCAGTAATAATGACCATGCCGGGTTTGAGCGTAAAGCTGGTCGAAAAAAAGTGGATCAGGTCGGCGCAGGTCCAGATCATCCGAGCGGTATTGCTGGACTGTCGTAGCTCGCCATTGATCCGGGTTTTTAGGTCGAGCGCCTGCGGGTCACCAATCTCATCGGCTGTGACCACACATGGCCCGAGAGGCGCGCTTGTATCAAATGCTTTGCCGCGTCCGAGGTCATACCAGACCATGCCGTCCTTGGTGCGCACCTGGCGGTCGCGGGCGGTGACATCATTGGCAATGGTGTAACCGAATACGTGGTCGAGCGCCTGCGCGTGCGGGATGCTGCGCCCGGCTTTGCCGATCACGATGGCGAGCTCGGTTTCACAATCGAGTTTCGTCGTCAGTGCCGGTTCGTGAATGATCGCGCCGTCCGGTCCAACCACACAATCCGCCGTCTTGAGAAAAAACTCCGGCTCCTTGCCGCTGGTTGGCGAACCGGCCTTTTCTTCATTGTGGTCCCGATAATTGCTGCCCGCGCAGAGGATTGTGCTCGGCAGAAACGGCGCTGCCAGCGTGACCGCCTCAGGCGACCGCCAGGCGCTTGCGGGTGCCTCAATAATTAACCGATCCGCCACCTGCCGCGCCTCATCACCAGCGCGAATAAATGTCACCATATCACTGAACAACGTCGCATCGTCCGGACCGAGCCGGGAGGACCCCGCCAATGGCGCGAATATCCCTTTCGCCGACTCGAACCCCAGCCGGACCACATCATCGTCAAAAAAACTGACCAGCCTCATTCGGCTTCCGCCCCGACAGGAATTGCGCCCACCGCCCCTAGATGAAGGCAAATTGAACGAATGGCAAGAGTGTTGGCTGCCAAAGTGCTGGGCGCCCCAAATGGCACTATTTCGGAGGGTGCCATCGTGATAGACGGAGTGACAACCAGCGGCCCGACAAGGACCAACCGATGCCAGATTTTTCGCCTTTTGCACTTGCTGCCACAGCCCTTGCGGCCACGTTGGCAGGCATCATGCTGTTCTTCGCTGCCGTCGTGACGCCCGCCGTCTTCAAAACCCTCGAGCGCGCCGAGGCCGGTCAGGTTGTCCGGACGCTGTTTCCCAAATACTACGTTCTTGGGACCGTTCTCGCAGCAACAGCCGCCGGGCTGGCCGGCATCGACTGCGCGCTGGTCGCGACGGCGCTGCTGGCCGGGGTCGCTGGGCTGTTTGCCCTCGAGCGCCTCGTGATGCTGCCGATGATCGACAAGCACCGCGCCGGACGGGCGAGTGGTGAGCCAGCGGCAACGCGCAAATTTGGCGCGCTGCACCGGGCCAGTGTGTTTCTGAATATGGGACAATTGCTGGCAACAATCGCCGCCGCCGTCATGCTGGCGGCCTGACCCTGAGTCCGGCTGGCAGAACCCGCAAAATGTTCAGGTGATTACAATGTTCGCTGTGGTGCCCCCGGGGAGAATCGAACTCCCACTCCCTTACGGGAACGGGATTTTGAATCCCGCGCGTCTACCAGTTCCGCCACAGGGGCAAGCCATCAGGCGAACATCGGGGCGGATCATATATAAGCCCGGCAGCGCTGAAAACCCCGCTGACGCCGAAACCCGCCAACCGCGCCGCTGGCGCCCATTGAATCAAGCGAATAGGTTCGTCTGACCATGCTGAGACGATTATATGACTGGATGATTGAGCAAGCCGGGCGGCGCCATGCGTTGTGGATTCTGGCCGGCTTGTCCTTTGCCGAAAGCTCATTTTTCCCGATTCCACCGGACGTCATGCTGATTCCGATGGTGCTTGCAGTGCGCCAGCGCGCCTGGCTGATTGCCGGCGTTTGCACGGTCGCTTCGGTCACGGGCGGCTTTGCCGGCTACGCCATCGGCCACTATCTGTTTGATGCCCTCGGCCAACCCCTGTTGGCGTTCTACGGCTACGAGCACAAGTTCGCTGTCTTCAGCGAGTACTACAATGAATGGGGTGGCTGGATCGTCGCCGCTGGCGGATTTACGCCGCTGCCCTACAAGGTGATCACAATTGCCAGCGGCGCAACGACTCTGGACCCGTGGGTCTTTCTCGTCGCCTCAACCCTGGCGCGCGGCCTGCGCTTTTATATTGTAGCGGCCCTATTGTGGCAGTTTGGCCCGCCCATTCGCCGGGTCTTGGAGCGCCACCTCGGCAAATTTGCGCTGCTGTTTTTCGCCCTGTTGATCGGCGCGTTTCTAATCATCAAAGTGTTGGCATGAAGACATTGTGCACGCTTCACAACCGGCTGTGCCGGGCCGCGCCATACATCCTGGTCACGATATCAGCCGCTATGCTGCTGACCGTCTACTTGATGCAGCACATCGGCGGGCTTGAGCCTTGCCCGCTGTGTGTCACCCAGCGATATGCCCACTTCGTCGCCGGCGGGTTGGCACTGACCGCGGTCATGACGCGAGGACGTTTGCGCGCTTTTGCAACTATCCTCACCGGCTTCGCGCTGTTATCGGCTGTCGCTTACGCCACCTATCATGTCGGCGTTGAACGCGGCTGGTTCACCAGCAGTTGCGCCGGCGCCATCACCGGCGGGACGATTGACGACATCAGGGCACGGATCATGGAAGCGCCCCTTACGCGTTGTGACGAAGTGCCCTGGGCCCTGTTTGGCATCTCGCTCGCCGGCTGGAATGCTATTATCTCGCTCGCACTTGCCGGCTTTGCGATCTATTCTGGTGCCCTGATGCTATTTTCGAGACTCACGCGGAGCGCCTCATGACCAACACGGCTCCGCAGCCCCGCCCGAAGATCACCGGCGAGGATCGCCTGCCGGGTGACCTCACGCGCGAGCAGATGATCGCCCGCATCCTGCGCGTCGATCATGCCGGGGAATACGGCGCCAAGCGGATTTACGAAGGCCAGCTTGCCGTGCTCGGCCAAAAAGCCGCCGGCGGCGCAATCAAGCAAATGGCGGCGGCCGAAAAACGGCACCTGGAAACTTTTGACCGCATGTTGATTGAGCGCCAGGTGCGACCAACCGCCCTGTCACCGTTCTGGCATGTTGCCGGCTTCGCACTCGGGGCAACCAGCGCCTTCATGGGTGAGCGCGCCGCCATGGCTTGCACGGTGGCCGTAGAAGAAGTGATTGAAGAGCATTACGCCAAACAGGCGGCCCAGCTTGGCGACGATGAAGCTGATTTACGCCGAACAATTGAGGAATTCGGCGCTGAAGAAGCGGAACACAAGGAAACCGGCCTTGCCCACCATGCGACCCAGGCCCCGGCCTATGAGCCAATGACCGCATTGGTAAAAAAGGGAACGCGCCTGGCTATCTGGCTGTCAGAACGCATCTGAACTTTTAGTGGCCAACATGCACACGGCGCGCGCGTTATTCGGCTTCGAGTTCGCTATCCCAGTACAAATAATCCCGCCAGCTCTCATGCAAGAATCGCGGCGGAAAAGAGCGGCCGGATTCGTGCAACTGAGCGGTCGACGGATGTATCGGCTTGATACGGGGATGCATGCGGCAGGCCCTCGGCATTTGGTCGGCCTTTGCCAGATTGCACCGGCTGCACGCGGTAACCACGTTGCTCCACATGGTTCTGCCGCCGCGCGAGCGCGGGATAACATGGTCAAAAGTCAAATCCTCGACCGGAAACCGGCCACTACAGTACTGGCAGGCGAACCCGTCGCGCAGAAAGACATTGAACCGGGTGAAGGCCGGGCGGCGGGCCATCGGCACGTATTCCTTGAGCGCGATGACGCTTGGCAGGCGGATCTCATGGCTCGGGGAACGTACAACACGATCGTATTCAGAAACGATATCAACCCGCTCAAGAAACGCTGCCTTGACCGCGTCCTGCCACTGCCAAAGGGACAGCGGGAAGTAGCTGAGCGGCCGGTAATCGGCGTTCAGCACAAGCGCGGGGCAGGTCTCAAGCGATACCGTCAAGCAGTTTCCCTTCTGCCATGCCGGGTAAAATTCGCGAATCCGAAAACGTTTCGCGAATCGGGCACGACTTGCTGTTCCACATCATGCCAAAGCCTGGCGTCGGCGCAAAGCCACAAACAGCCCGCAGACAAACCAGGGACATTGGCAAACCCGCTGCAAGCAGGCTTGGCCCCCGACGCCGGCAGGGCTAGGGTGTCGCCCCCGCCATCGAAAGCAGGACCATGACCAAAAATAACACACGACCCGAGAGAACCGGCCCGCTATCGCACCTGAAAGTGCTTGATATGAGCCGGGTGCTGGCCGGCCCATGGTGCGGCCAGTTGCTCGCCGATTTTGGTGCCGACGTGATCAAGGTCGAGCGACCCGGCGCTGGCGACGATACCCGGGGCTGGGGGCCACCTTTTCTCAAGGATGATTATGGGAACGAAACCGCAGAAGCTGCGTATTACCTCGCGGCCAACCGGGCAAAGCGCTCTCTCACCCTTGATTTGTCCGACCCACAGGATCAGGCGCTCGCCAACAAATTGGCCGGTGAAGCGGATATTCTGCTGGAGAACTACAAGGTCGGTGGGCTGAAAAAATACGGGCTCGATTACGCCAGCCTGAGCGCCGCCAACCCGAAACTCATTTATTGCTCAATTACCGGATTTGGCCAGACTGGCCCATACGCTGAACGTGCCGGCTATGATTTGATGATCCAGGGGGCCGGCGGACTAATGAGCCTCACCGGCGTGCCGGATGGCGAACCCGGTGGCGGCCCGCAGAAGGCCGGCGTTGCCGCAGCGGATCTAATGACTGGTATGTATGCGACCGTTGCGGTACTGGCCGCCCTCGGCTGGCGCGACAAGACCGGCGAAGGGCAGTATATCGACCTCGCGCTGCTTGATACCCAGGCCGCCATGCTCGCCAATCACGCGATGAATTATTTGATCAGTGGCACGCCGCCGGGCCGAGTTGGCAATGATCACGTCAATATCGTGCCCTATGGCGTGTTTCCGACCAGCGACGGGCACATCATTCTCTGCATTGGCAACAACGGGCAGTTTGAAAAATTTCTGAGAATTGCCGGCCAGCCTGAACTCCTGGCCGATGCACGCTTCGCTGATAACAAGGCGCGGGTCGCCAATCGAAACCTCGTCAATAAGACACTACATAAGATGACCGTGACCCGGACCATGGACGAATGGCTTGAGGATCTGGAGCCGGCAGGCGTGCCGGCCGGGCCAATCAATTCCCTCGACCGAGTCTATTCTCATCCGCAGATACTCGCCCGGGGCATGCGAGTTCCGATCCCCCATGCCCTCGGTGGCACGGTCGACTACCCTGGGAACCCCATCAAGTTTTCAAAGACGCCCGTCGACTATCCTGCAGCCGCCCCGCTGCTCGGCGAACATTCCGCCGAAGTGCTGCGCGACTGGCTCGGCCTTGATGACGATGCACTTGCGGCACTCGGGCGCGGCGGTGAGAAATAGCGAGCTGCCGCAGGGCTGTGCGTGAGCATGGTCACATCTGAAGTAGCGCCGGTGATTACCCGCTTTGCACCAAGCCCGAGCGGCCTGCTTCATGTTGGCCACGCCTACGCCGCGACCATCGCCAGCCGGGCCGCCCGCGACGCCGATAACGGGCGCTTTTTGCTGCGAATCGAAGACATCGACATCGGTCGCTGCCGGCCCGAGTTTGAGACCGCCATTGTTGAAGACCTGTTATGGCTCGGCTTGCAATGGGAAGAGCCGGTCCGTCGGCAGACCGATCACATGGATGACTATGCGGCAGCCCTGGCACAGCTTAAGGACGCCGATCTGCTCTATCGGTGCTTTTGCACGCGCGCGCAGATCAAAGCCGAAATCGCCGGTGCGGACCGTGCGCCCCACGGCCCGGAAGGACCGGTTTATCCCGGCACCTGCCGACAATTAGGCCGGGTGGAGAGTGATGCAAGGAAAGCCTCAGGCGCGCCCTTTGCCTTACGCCTCGACATGGCCGCCGCAATTGGTCGCGCCGGCCCACTGACCTGGCATGACCAGACGCGCGGCACGATTACGGCGGAGCCCAACCAATTTGGGGACGCCGTTGTTGCTCGTAAAGATGTGCCGACCAGCTACCACCTCTCGGTTACGGTCGATGACCATTTGCAAGGTGTCACGCTGGTCACGCGCGGCGTTGATCTGTTTGAGGCGACGCACCTGCACCGGCTCCTGCAGGCGCTACTCGGATTTGGGCCACCCCGCTACGCCCATCACCCACTGCTCATGGGCCGGGACGGTAAACGCTTAGCTAAACGCGATCACCCAGCGACACTCCGCGCCATGCGAAATGCCGGCGTGAAGGCAGATGACTTGCGCGCGGCACTCGCCTCAGGAGATAGCGAGCGGCTCCACACCCTCATCGACGTGGCCGAGGGCGCTACGGACGCAAACCATCGCCCCTAACTTTCGAGTGATCACACCGGCGGTGGCGGCATCAAGCCCGCCCACCCGAATATTGATCGCAAGGTCACCAGTTGCATCGTGACCCGTTTGGCGTGCGACCTGAACCTCACTAGGCACAAGGTCGCGCAAGGCGAAATGCTCCAGCACGCGCGGCAGCGCCGCAGGGTCGGCCTGGGCCACAACAGCAAAATGCGCGTCTTGCGCGGCACGCTGGCGGCTTACCGGTTGAGCCGGTTCGGCGTCAGGACAGGTTTTGAGGGGTGACATGGTTGCAATACTCCACAGCTGAATTTGGTACAGGAATCACGCGCCGACCGCGGCCCCGGTCCCCCGAAGGAACCGGCCCGATAATTCGACGCGCGCCTGTAAGTCGCGCTGTGAGAATTGCAAACATCGTCTGTGTGTAGCGCCTGGCGCCGCAAAAATCAACAAATCCGGCCGCTGGCAACATCGGGCAATGCTATTTGGCAGGTGGCCCTATTTGGAATGCCCGTTGCCGCGATCCGGCCCTAAGGTAAAAGCCTGATGCTCAGTTGCAAAAAGCTGAGCATACAAGTTGGCGATCCACTGCTTGCCACCCTGCGTCACCTGAAGATAGCCCAGGCCATCCTTGATAAAGGGGTGCACGGCGCCCCAGAAAAACGCCGGATATCCCGCCGCAAGCTCGGCCGGGTTAGAGTAGCCGAGCTGCGCGTTGGCACCCGTTTCCTCGAACTCGGCGAACAGCCGATTGATCTTGCGCAGGTAATTGGGGTCAGCCAACTGGCCGATAAGGTCCGCGGCGCGCACCAGTCCCGCCATCCCTTCCGTATCCTTGGAATCGGTTTCATCCGGCACCGGAAAACGGGTCAGCTCTAACGCCCGACAAACCCGCTCGGTATCAAAAATACTGAGCGAACCAAACCGCTCCCGCACGAAAATTTTGCCGCGTTCCACATGATGGGGGGTCAGAAATGCATCAGATGCGCCAGTTGGCGCTTCAATCGTATTGCCCGCTGCATCAATGACATATTCGCCAGCCCGATCGCCATTACAGACGCCGCGCACATAGCCGATGTCATGACACATCAGTGCCAGCACAAAGTGCAACCAGTCATCCGGCGTCACGCCACCATCGCGGATATGACGGCCACGCAGTATTTCCTGGCCGACGAGGGTCACAAGGAGCGTGTGTTCGGCATCGTGGTAAAGCGCATCGGAATCGGCGATCCGCTCCAACGCCATACGACCCGCCCAGGCCAGCACCTCTGGATAATCGGAATGCTGCCCGCCGAAATTATTGGTGTACGCATCGCGCAACCGTTGCGTAAACGCCTCGATGACGAGTTCCGTCGCATTGAAAATTGTCCTGGTCCTCCCCGCAGCGGCCAGCCCACTGACCAACCAAAATTCTTCCCCGCCCCAAGCATGCCCGGAACCGGAGTGCGTGACAATCAACGGATACTTGAAAATGATTCGTTTTGGGATGGCGACGGACCACGTTCTGTGTGGTATCAGGCGGTGGTAAAGCTCACCCCGGCCCATGGTCCACAATGGAAGATATTCTGGAAATACTGGTGTATGTCGCGATGGCCGCTGTCGTCATCGTGCTGTTCCTGGGCCTTGGTACATTTTCCATAGGCGGTGCAAAGAACTCGAAAAGGTCCAACGTCTTCATGCGCTGGCGTGTCGGCCTGCAGCTGCTGGCCATCGTGTTGCTGGCCCTTCTTGTACTCGTAGTCAAAAAATAGCGCGGCATACAAAAGGCCGGCGACGGAAAGTATTCTGATGGTGCGACTGACCAAAATTTATACGCGCGGCGGAGATGGTGGCGAAACGTCGCTTGGCGACGGCGACCGCGTCGCAAAACACGACCCCCGCGTCGCGACGTACGGCACCGTAGATGAAGCCAATGCGATTGTTGGGGTCGCTCGCCTGCATTGCGCGGGCGAGGCGGACGCCATGCTGGACCGCATCCAGAACGATCTGTTTGACCTTGGGGCCGACCTCTGCCGCCCAATCAGGAAGGGCGATGAGGCCCTACGCATCGTCCAGGTTCAGGTGGACCGACTGGAAGAGGAAATTGACCGGCTGAACGAAGCCCTGGCGCCGCTCAACTCGTTTGTGTTGCCCGGCGGCACACCCGCAGCCGCTTATCTGCACAACGCCCGCACCGTCGTACGAAGGGCCGAGCGTCTAACCACCGAGCTTGCCGCTTCAGAGACAGTTAATCCACTGGTTGTGACCTACCTGAATCGGCTGTCAGACCATCTCTTTGTGCTGGCACGACACGTCAACAGCGACGGCGCGGACGATGTTCTGTGGCGCCCCGGGGCCAACCGTTAGAGGCCCACTGTGGCCCGTTGACTTCACAATGGGCCATGCATATGGTGCAGGTGCGAAAAGAGATTGTCCGGACATATTGCGACTGCGAAGTGGCGCCTGAATTTGTGCCGAACGATTTTCGTTTGAGGCTTTTCCAGTATCACTAACTATCTGTTCTGACTTATAAACTCGAGGAGCAGCGCAGCGATGAAACTGCTGGTCGCGGTCAAACGGACGATCGACTACAACGTCAAGATCCGTGTGAAATCCGACAATTCGGGCGTGGAAATGGCCAATGTCAAAATGGCCATGAACCCGTTTTGTGAAATCGCCGTCGAAGAAGCCATTCGTATCAAAGAGGCTGGTAGCGCTGACGAAATTGTCGTCGTTTCAGCCGGCCCTGCGCAAACCTCTGAAACATTGCGGACCGCCCTCGCCATGGGTGCAGACCGGGCCGTGCATGTGGAGACGGACGCGGACCTGCAACCATTGGCGGTTGCCAAAATCCTCAAAGCCATTGCCGACGAAGAACAACCTGGCCTGATTATCCTCGGTAAACAGGCGATCGATGACGACAGCAACCAGACAGGCCAGATGGTGTCGGCCTTGCTCGACTGGCCGCAGGCGACCTTCGCCTCAAAAATTACGCTAGGTGACGGTGAAGCTGAGGTTATGCGTGAAGTAGACGGTGGACTGGAAACAATCGCCGTCAAATTGCCCGCCGTCGTGACCACCGATCTGCGGCTCAACGAGCCCCGCTATGCCTCGCTGCCCAACATCATGAAAGCCAAGAAAAAGCCGATCGACGTGAAAACGCCCGACGATCTTGGTGTCGATGTCGCACCCCGGCTGACCGTGCTCAAGGTTGAGGAGCCGGCAAAACGCGAAGCCGGTGTGATGGTCGAAACAGTCGCTGAGCTGGTGGAAAAATTACATAACGAAGCGAAGGTGATCTGATGAGCACCCTCATCCTTGCGGAACACGATAATGCCGAGCTGAAGCAGGCAAGCCTCCA
>JABJCZ010000464.1 GCA_018668475.1 Alphaproteobacteria bacterium
GGCAAAGACCATGCATAAGGTAGATGAAAACGTTTCAGTTTCCGATATTGGCGATTTGACGGACATCTACAGCAAAATTTTGGACGGCTATTTCTCGCCATGATTTCGCTCCGGGAAATTGTTGTTTCCCTATATGGCGCGTATCGCTTGGCATGGATGGATGTCAAAGCAGCAGCATATTTCGAAAATACGGATCAAGCCTTTTGGCGATCGTTTTTTGCGGCCGTCCTGGTTTTGCCGTTTTACGGGCTCATTTTGATGGCAAAATATTCAGGGGACGCGGACATGTCCCACCCCTTCCGGTTCGTCACTGTTGAGATTATCGCCTACGTCGTTGCCTGGGTAGCCTTTCCGTTGATGATGGTTTCAGTTGCGCGGTTACTGAAGCGGGAAGATAAATATTTTGGCTTTATCTGCGCCTATAACTGGGCGTCCGTGTTGCAAAACGCGGTCTACTTGCCGATTGCCTATATGATGCTGATGGGCATACAGGCCGCGGCGCCGCTCGGTCTCATAATCCTAATCTGCTTGATGATTTATACTTGGTTCATTGCCAAGACCCTGCTTGAGATCGATGGAATTGCGGCCGCGGGAATTGTCTTCATGGACCTGCTGATCAGTATCTTGGTAACGACCTACGCCGATGTTTTAATTATTAGAACTTAAAACAGACCTACCGAAACCCATTTTAAGAATTCACTCCAAAGGCCTTCCGTATAAGTGCTGAAAGCTTTCCATCCGAGGTAAGCAAGAAATATCGGCGTCGTTATAAATCCCACCGCTGTCAACAGAAGCGCTGAAATGCCCAAAAAAAACTCGCGCATGAACAGGGCAACGACAGCTGTAATCAGCCCAAGAGGGCAGAAGATCAAACCACTGACGAGAATACTGCTGAGCCCGCAACTCACCGCAATGTAGCCAACGACGGGCTTTTTCGGTTCGGCAGGTTCAGGCGTCGGCGTCGGGTTCAGACTGAGTTCCATGTCGGTCATTGTACACCACTTCTGTCAGGAAAAGTCCCCCAGCTGGTGCGGTAGGGCCTCCCGCCGTTCGATCGCACGCCGCAAGAGCGTTCTCCAATTGAGCCTTGCTCCATTTTCCCTCGCCAACAAGCTTTAGAGCGCCGACCAAATTTCGCACCTGATGATGTAGAAACGAACGCGCACGCACACGAACTTCTATGAGGGGACCGTCCTGCGTTACCTGCAACACATCCAACGTCTTTACCGGCGATTTCGCCTGACACTTAACTGCCCGAAAGGAGGTGAAGTCGTGCTTTCCAATCAGTACCTGTGCCGCTTCGTTCATGGCGTGAACATCAAGCGCGGCGATCACCCACCAACATCTTCCCCTCTCTAACGCCGGTGGAACCCGCCGATTGAAGATGCGATAGACATAGGCGCGTTCCCGGGCATCAAATCTCGCGTTGAACCCGTCGCGAACTTCTTCGGCCTGCAAGACAGAAATTGGTGCCGGTTTAATATGGAAGTTGATCGCATCGCGAACTGTATCGGGTCGAAATGGACCTTCAATATCGACATGCGCGACCTGAGCCAAGGCATGAACCCCCGAATCCGTTCGACCAGCCCCTTGAACGAGTACAGTCTCGCCACTGAATCCATGAATGGCTTCTTCCAAGGCTTGTTGGATGGACGGGCCGTTGTCTTGGCGCTGCCAGCCAACATAGCGGGCGCCATCGTATTCAACGGTCAATTTATAGCGCGACATCAGTTATCCTCACGCTAAAACACTGCCAGGGTCCAGGTCGTAGCCTCTCAAGAATGCCTCTGTATCCAATGCGCCTTTGCCAGGTCGTTGTGCTTTCGTAATGTTTAAGACATCTTGTCCGCACGCAATCTTAAATCCGTCAAGTACAGTTCCCGGTGCCCCGTTTCCTGGTGCGACTTCCGCCGCCAAGACTTTGATCCGTTCACCGTGATGTTCGAACCAGACCCCCGGCCACGGATTAAGCGCCCGAACCGACCGTTCCAATTCTTCCGCTGCGCGCAACCAATCCAGGCGGCCTTCTGCGCGACTTAGCTTGGCAGCATAGGTCACGCCATCTTCTGGTTGTGGCACGGCGACAAGAGTTTCGCCGGGTAAATTCTCCAACGCTTCGACCGTCAATCGCGCGCTTAGAAGGCACAGCGTATCGTGCAATTCACTTGCTGTCGTTGTGGGCGTAATGGGGACTGCTTCGCGCAAAAGAATGCCGCCTGTGTCCAAGCCTTCATCCATTTGCATGATGGTGACACCGGATTCTTTATCCCCTGCCATGATCGCCCGCTGGATCGGTGCGGCTCCCCGCCACCGGGGCAAAAGCGATGCATGCCCATTGATGCAACCGAGTCGTGGTGCGTCCAAAACCATCTTAGGCAGGATCAACCCATAAGCGACGACCACAGCAATATCCGCATTTAGATCGGCGAAGCCCGCTTGTGCTTCCGCATCTTTCAAGGACACAGGGGTTCTCACCTCTACCCCCTGTTCAGCAGCAAAGGTGTGGACGGGGCACGGGCGTTCCTTTTGCCCGCGGCCTGCCGGGCGCGGCGGCTGTGCATAGACAGTCGGCACGTCATGCCCGGCGTCCAGAA
>JABJCZ010000448.1 GCA_018668475.1 Alphaproteobacteria bacterium
AATTTTGCCACTGGCCACAAAAATAATCTTAGTGAGATTGAATCAGAAATTACTCCTTCACAATGGAAAAATTTTACATTTATCAATGCAGACATAAGAGATTTAGAGCCATGTCAAACTGCATGTAAAAATATTGATTATGTCTTACATCAAGCAGCTCTAGGATCTGTTCCTCGCTCCATTAAGAATCCAATAGCTACCAATGCTACAAATATAGATGGATTTTTGAATATGCTCGTGGCTGCAAGGGACAATAAAGTTCAAAGTTTTACATACGCTGCCAGCAGTTCTACATATGGCGATCATCCGGCTCTTCCTAAGATAGAGGACAATATAGGCAAGCCTCTCTCTCCATATGCAATAACAAAATATGTAAATGAACTATATGCAGATATTTTTTTTGATACATATAATTTTTCTTCAATTGGACTAAGGTATTTTAATGTATTTGGAAAACGGCAAGATCCAAATGGTGCCTATGCAGCAGTAATACCTAAGTGGATTGGCGCAATGATTCATAAAGAAAAAATTCAAATAAATGGAGATGGAGAGACTAGCAGAGATTTTTGTTATATAGATAATGTTGTTCAAGCAAATTTATTAGCTGCAACCTCAGATTTAAAATCTCAAAATCAAATTTATAATGTTGCTGTTGGAGAAAGAACGAGTCTAAATCAATTATTTGTGTACCTTCAAAATACCCTAAAATCTAACGGAGTAGATTATTCTTTTGATCCTATTTATCAGGATTTCCGATCAGGGGATGTTCGACATTCCCAAGCTGACATTAATAAAGCTAAAACATTGCTCTCCTATGAACCATCTCATAATATTCTCCAGGGAATTGAGAAAATTATTCCATGGTATGTTGCTAAATAAACAAATCATTTTGACTTAAGCTATGTTTGCTAATTTAAAAAAATTATTTTCATTACTAAGTCCTAGTCAACGTAGAAATTTATTTTTATTACAGTTTTTAGTTATTTTTATGGCTTTCGCTGAGATTGTTAGTGTTTTTTCCATTGGGCCGTTTATGGCATTAATTGGTAATTTAGACCAACTTAATGGAGATGGCTTAATTGCAGAAGCTTATAAGTTTTCTGGAATAACGGACCAGAATAATTTTATTATTGCAGTTGGTGCAGCAGTAATGACTATCTTGACCTTATCAGCATTAATTTCTACTTTTACCTTGTGGAGATTAGCAATGTATGGAGCTAAAGTTGGAGCTGATCTTGGGAATAGACTATTTTCATATTATATGAATGAATCATGGCTTTTTCATTCTCAACGAAATAGCAGTGATCTAGTTAATAAAATTTCTGTTGAGACCACTCGGGTAACTGGCTCAATAATTCTTCAATTGATGTTCCTTAACGCCAAAGTTACATTAGTTTTATTCTTATCTGTGTCTATTTTTATTCTTGATCCAAAGATTGCTCTTAGTGGAGTTGCTATATTTTCTTTTGCTTACCTATTTATTTATAGACTAGTTAAGAAACAACTTGAGTTGAATGGAAATATGCATACTCAGGGGAATCGAGCTCGCTTTCAATTAATGTCTGAGGGTTTTGGTGGAATCAAAGAGATTCTTCTTCTTGGCAGGCAAAATTTTTTTAAGAAAAGATTTTCTATTGTAAGCGAAAATTTCTTTTATGCATGGGGCAATTCACAAGTTTTAAGTTCGGTTCCTAGATATTTCATGGAGCTTGTATCATTCAGCGCAGCCATTCTTTTGGTAATGTATTTTTTAGTCTCTAATCAAGGCAATCTAGAGATAATTCTTCCAATGGTTTCTATCTATGCTTTGGCAGGATTCAAGTTACTACCTGCATTCCAGCAAATTTATTTTAGTATCTCTACCATTCAAGCAAATATAGCATCATATGAAAATATTCAAGCTGATCTCAAGGCTTCAGCAATGAATGACGTTCAAGATATTCAGGGAGGTTTAAGAGATAACATATTAGAAAAAATTAAATTTCTAAATGCAATTCAATTATCTAATATTAGCTTTGCTTATCCTGGCGCACCTCAAAATCTTATATCAAATCTGACAATTACTTTTCCTAAAAACCAGATTATCGGTTTGGTTGGACCATCTGGCTCTGGTAAGTCTACTCTGATTGATATTCTCATGGGTCTTGTTGAGCCTAATGCTGGTGAGCTCAAGATTGATGAGCAGATTTTGCGAGCTAGCCAAAAAAGGTTGCTGCAGGACACAATAGGCTTTGTATCACAGACGATTTTTTTGGCAGATTCTTCCATCAAGGAAAATATTGGCTTTGGAATTCCTTCATCAGAGATTATCGATGAGAGAGTTCTGCAAGCTATTAGATTAGCTCATCTTGAGGATGTTATCAGCTCATTACCAAATGGAATAGATACTTTTGTAGGAGAAAGAGGTGTTCAATTATCAGGAGGTCAACGACAAAGAATTGGAATAGCGAGAGCTCTCTACAATGATCCAGAAATTTTAGTATTTGATGAGGCGACTAGTTCATTAGATGGTCTTACTGAAAAACTTATTATGGAGGCTGTCAATTCCTTCGCAGGTAAAAAAACAATTATATTAATAGCTCATAGGCTCTCTACTGTGAGGGGCTGCGATTTAATATACTTTATAGAAAATGGAAAGGTCGCTGATCAAGGCACCTATCAGCATCTCTTAGAATCTAATGCTAGTTTTAAAAAAATGTCTGAAACCACCTAAGTTACTCATTATCTCTGGGTACTAGCAACACAGAGCTAAATAAATGTAAAATACACTTACCATTTAATTAATACCATTAAGGAAATCCATGCTCAACAACTCAACTATTCTAGTTACAGGAGGGACAGGCTCATTTGGTAAAAAATTTCTTCAAATGACCCTAGAGAAATATAATCCAAAGAAAATTATTATTTTTTCTAGAGATGAGATGAAGCAATGGGATCTAGCTCAAAGCTACAAAGATGACCCAAGAGTTAGATTTTTTATTGGAGACGTAAGAGATAAAGATAGATTATATAGGGCCTTAGATGGAGTAGATTTTATAGTTCATGCTGCAGCGACAAAGATTGTTC
>JABJCZ010000275.1 GCA_018668475.1 Alphaproteobacteria bacterium
CGTTCGCGCGGGATCTCTCATTCGCAGATTTGCCGGCGCCGGTGGTAGAGCGCGCCAAGCTGCATATCCTCGATGGTCTGGGGATTGCCCTCGCGGCAAGTCGCTATGACTACAGTCACAAGACGTTGAGCGCGTTACGTGGGCTGGCAGGGGAAGGGGATTTTCCCGTGATCGGGATGGCGGCAAAGCTGCCGTATCGTGACTCGGCCGTCATGAACGGATTTCTGATTCATTCGCTGGATTACGACGATACCCATGTTGCCGGTGTGTTGCACGCAACGGCGAGTGCGGTCCCTGTCATCCTCGCATGTGGTCAGCGCTATGGTGCATCGGGCAGGGATGCGCTTGTTTCCTATGTTGCTGCGATGGAGGCTGATGCCCGGGTTGGCATGGCAGCCAAAGGCGGGTTTCACAAGAAGGGCTTTCACCCGACCGGCCTTGTGGGCGCCTTTGGTGCGGCAATCGCCGCCGGGCGCATGGCTGGCCTGACGGCCGACCAGATCACCCACGCGCAAGGCATTGTCTACAGCATGGCATCCGGTAATCTTGAATTTCTGGAGGAGGGCGCCTGGACCAAGCGCCTGCATCCGGGCTGGGCAGCATCGTCGGGCATTACTGCAGCCGCCTTGGCCCAGCAGGGTTTCGCGGGTCCCGGCGCGCCATATGAGGGACGCTTCGGTCTCTATGCGACATGCGCTGACGAAAACGCGGCCATCGATCTGGATCTCGCGACCCATGATCTGGGTAGCGACTGGGAAATGCTGCGGGTCGGTATCAAACCGTATCCGGCGTGCCACCTCACTCACTCATGTGCTGATGCGGCCGTGAATATTGTGGCCGAGCACAAGTTGTCACCGTCGGATATAGGGTCCGTCACGGCGCGTGTGGCAGCCGATTGCATGCCGGTAGTTTGTGAGCCTTTGGGTGAAAAGCGGCGCCCGCAAAGTGGCTATGAGGCCCAGTTCAGTCTGCCTTATGTTGTGGCCAGCGCGATTTTGCGTGGCGGACTAACACTGGACGACCTTGAGCCAGCGGCCTTTACTGATCCAGCGGTTCTGGAGGTCTGTGACAAGGTGAGTTGCGAAATGATGGCCGGCTCCTCTTATCCAACCTACTTTTCGGGCGAAGTTGATATCGTGACCAATGATGGTCGCACGCTAACCTATCGCGAGCAGGTCAATCGCGGCGCCGACGAACGTCCGCTGTCGGCGGATGAAATCGTGACCAAGTATCGCGACAATGCGTCACTTGCCTTTTCAGCCGACCGGGTAGACCAGGCGCTGGACGCGATTATGGACCTGGACGGCGCGAGCACACCCGAACTGATTGCTCGTCTTTTGAGTCACGCCTGAGACCCCACTACTGAGACCACGTGCCGGAAGTCACCAGCCTATTCGGGTGTATCGCTTTTCTCGGGGCCGGGGCTTGCGACAACGCCTTCGCGTTCCATTTCATCAATGTCCGCCAAATCGTAGCCAAGCTCGTCCAAGAGTGCGCGCGTATCTTCACCAAGGTCGGGTGCGCGCCTGCGGGGCATCACCTGCCCGTCCACCAGAATAGGCTGGCGGACGTTTTTCATCTCCCGCCAATGCGGATGATCGACGCTCTGGATAATCTTGCGTTCGGCGGCGAAGTCACTGGCGAGTGCCTCGGCGACATCGCGGACAGGCGCACACGGCAGCAAGCCGCTGAGCCGGCCCATCCAGTCTTCGGTCGTCCGGGTGAGGAAGGCCTTTGCGAGGAGGTCCACAACCAGATCTCGGTTCTCAAGCCGTGTCTTGAAACTATCCATGCGCGGGTCATCGGCCCATTCCGGGTGATCCATCGCGCCGACCAATCGGGGCCAGAAGTGGGCCTTGTTGGCCATAATGAATATCCAGCCATCACTGGTTTCATAAAGCTCACTCGGTACCAGCGACGGATGGCCAGAACGAGCCACGCGTTCGGGCGTATAGCCTTCGGTGAGATGCCAGACGGCGGGATAGCTCAGGTTGCTCATTGCAACATCAAAGAGCGCCGCGTCGTAATCCTGTCCGCGGCCGCTCTGGCGCGCGCCGATGATGCCGGAGAGCAGGGCGACCGCCGCCGTCAGGCCAGCCATGAAATCCACGACAGACAGACCGAACCGCGTAGGCGGGCTGTCCGGCTCGCCGGTCATCGAAAGGTAACCGGCCTCCGCCTGCATCACATAATCAAGGCCCGGCCACGAGTCGCGCGAACCACCGCGACCGTAGGCCGACAAGTGAACACAGACGAGTTCGGGCTTGATTGCCGATAGCGTGGCGTAATCCAGTCCCAGTTTGTCCGGCAGGTCCCCACGTAAATTGTTGATGAGAGCATCTGACGTTGCAATCAGCCGTTCGAAGGCGACCCGTCCCTTTTTGCTTTTCAAATCAAGCGCCAGCGACCGCTTGTTTCCGCTAAAGGCCTGATAAAACAGGCTGTCGCTGCCGTGACCGTAGGGCACGACGTGTCGGCCCATCTCGCCACCAACATGATGGTTCTCGATCTTGATCACCTCGGCACCGAGGTCGGCCAGAAACATCGTGCCTAACGGCGCCGCCCCATATTGCTCAATGGCCACAATTCGCAGGCCCTTGAGCGGAAGAGGCGGGGTGGTCTTGGTCTTGTCCATGTGCAGCTCTTTGCCTGACCGGATGTGCCGGGTCTAGACCGGGTTTCGTTCGATCAACTGTTTCGCGATGATGATTCGCTGAATCTCATTGGTTCCTTCGCCAATGAGCAGCAGCGGGGCATCACGATACATGCGCTCGATGGGATATTCCTTCGAATACCCGTAGCCACCGTGCACGCGCATCGATTCGATGGCGTTTTCCAGCGCCGCCTCGGTCGCAAACAG
>JABJCZ010000276.1 GCA_018668475.1 Alphaproteobacteria bacterium
CATCTGCACCGTCACATCGGCCGGATAGGCTGAAACGCCTTGTGCCGCGACACCGTGATTTCCAGCAAAAACCGCGACCAGCACGCGCTCCACGTCGCCAGGGTGGCGGCCCTGCCAGCCTGCGAGCCACTCGGCAAGATCTTCAAGCCGCCCGAGCGCGCCGGCAGGTTTCGTCAACACAGCTTCACGCGCACGGGCCTTTTCTGTTGCCTCCGCATCAACCAACGGCATGTCGGCGATCAAACGGCCAAAAGCTGCAAGGGTGTCAGGATGTTGCGGACGTGCCATATTGCTTCACCTAGGGAAGGTTTATTATTACGGTTATCGCCGTGGTCCTGCCGCCCATTTAGTCGCACGATCACAATTACCGGAAGGGCGGAGAGCGAAGACCCCAATGTATGATGACGATTTGAACGGTAGCCGGACCTGGCGTGCCGCCCGTCGGCAAGGTCGCACCTGGATACAGGATTTGCAAACCGGTATGTCCGTCCTGACGCGGCTGCCATGGCCAGGGCGCGCTGCTTCCCTCGATGTTGCCGACAGTGATGAATTCGGCGATCCGGACGAATCCATTTCATCATCCGCAAGTGACCGTACTGCCTTTCGCCCGCTGGGAAGGGCTGTCCGCGTATTTCCAATTATCGGCGCATTAATTGGTCTGGCCGGCGGCGTCACCTATGCGATTGCCTTCGGGCTTGGATTGCCAGGTCTCGTTGCAGCATTGATTGCCGTCGCGGTCACCGCGCTCCTGACAGGCGCGCTGCATGAAGACGGACTCGCGGATATGGCCGACGGCTTTGGCGGTGGCCGCACGCGAGAAGACAAACTCGCTCTGATGCGAGATAGCCGAATTGGCGCCTATGGCGTCCTGGCGCTATTGCTGGTTGTCGCCATCAAGGTAGGGTCGGTTGCCGACATGAAAACCACTGGTGCCGCCGTTGCCGGGTTGATCGCCGCCGGGGCAGCGTCCCGCGCTGTCATGCCTGCGCTGATGCGTTGGGTGCCGCCCGCGCGAAAGGACGGTCTGTCGGCGATGGCCGGAAAACCCGATCGCGACCCTGTTTGGATGGGCATCGCTATTGCGGTCGTGATCTCAGTTGTACTTCTGAGCTGGACCGGGGTTGTCGCCCTGCTGGTCTGCGGTATTGGCGCCCTGGTCATCGCTTGGCTTGCCAAACGCCAGATCGGTGGACAGACGGGCGATGTTCTTGGTGCAGCACAACAAGTTACCGAGCTGCTTTTTCTGCTTGGTCTCGCCGCAGTTCGTTAGCCAACAGTTTAACGCAATAGGCCCCGAGCAATGACCCGAATAACGAGATGGTGGTGGATTCGTCACGCCCCAGTTACCACCGCTGGTGGTCGGCTGTATGGCCAACGGGACATGCCGGCAGACACATCAGAAAGCGCGGTGGAACCTGCAGTATTTGCCGGTCTGGCAAGCGCCCTGCCCCAGCCTGCAACCTGGATTACCACTCATTTGCAACGTACTCACCAGACCGCCGAGGCCATCGCCGACGCCGGCCACAAAGTGCCGCAGCGCCAGATAGAGCGGGACTTTGTCGAACAGCATTTCGGCGACTGGCAAGGCCGTAGCTGGGACGAATTAAACGATGAAAACGGCGATGCGCTGCACAAATTCTGGATCGCGCCGGCGCATCATGCGCCACCTGGCGGAGAGAGCTTCAACGATGTGTTAGCCCGCGTCGGGACCGCAATGGACAGGTTGACCGAAACACTCGCCGGCTCGGATATCGTCGTCGTCGCCCACGGCGGCAGCATTCGCGCTGCAGTTGCGCACGCGCTGGACCTCGCGCCTGACCGGGCACTGGCAATCACGGTCGACAATTGCTCCCTTACCCGAATTGACCACATTGACGGCCCCGGTGAGGGCGGCAACTGGCGCCTGGGCGCCGTAAATGGCCGCCCCGGCCTCAACCACGTATAGCCTTGTGCGCCACACTGGGATAAGCTGACCAGACGACGTCGGGACAGGGAATCCGGTGACGCCGCTGAACGGCAAATATGCCGCCCAGCAAGCTATTCCGGTGCTGCCCCCGCAACTGTAAACGGTGAAATACGGCCCATGTGCATGGCTTTACGGTCGTGCCAGCCACTGGAGCACAGTCAGCTTCGGGAAGGTGGGCGGTATTGATGATCCTGAGCCAGGAGACCTCTCTGGCGTCGTGACGGATAGATCCTCGGAGGGAGGATGGGACCGATTACAAATCAGGTGGCACGGGCGCCATCCCACTCGACGCTGATTTTAGGCGGCGCACGCTCGGGCAAGAGTGCTCATGCGGAAGCGCTGGCGCTCGCCTGCGGGCTGGAGCCGATTTATCTCGCAACTGCCGAACCAAGAGATAGCGAAATGGCTGCACGGATTGCGGCCCATCAACGTCAGCGCGGGCCGGCATGGCGCACTGTCGAGGCGCCCATTGAACTGAGACCAACACTTACTGACCAGTGCACCCCCGGCACCGTCGTTCTGGTGGACTGCCTGACCTTGTGGCTCAGCAACATCATGGCCGCCGACCGCGACCCCACGGTTGAAACCGAAAGCCTGTGCGCCATTGCCACCGACCTGCCGGGACACGTAATTTTCGTCGCCAATGAAGTCGGCCTCGGCATCGTGCCGGACAACCCTCTAGCGCGGGCCTTTCGCGACCATGCCGGCATCCTCAACCAGCAACTGGCAGCGTCTGTGGACAAAGCCGTGTTTATCGCCGCCGGCTTGCCGATTACCCTCAAGGATCGCGTCTGATGGACAACGACGGGATGCGCATCGTCTCGCTGTTGCCGAGCGGCACCGAAACGGTCGCCGCGCTGGGCCTCGCGGACAACCTCGTCGGACGCTCGCACGAGTGTGATTACCCGCCCGACGTGAGCGTTCTGCCGGTTTGCACAAGCTCTCGCATTGACACAACCGGGACCAGCCGGGACATCGACACCGCCGTGCGCGAGACAATGGCCAATGCAATCAGCCTGTTTGAGGTCGATACGACACAACTTGCTGCGTTGCGCCCCACCCATATTATCACTCAGGATCAATGCGCCGCCTGTGCCGTCAGCCTGAAGGACGTTGAGGCTGCGATCAGCGGGATGACCGACACCGACGTGCAGATCATTTCACTGGAAGCGGCGCGGCTCGGCGATGTATGGGCCGGCATTCGCCGCCTCGGCCGTGAACTCGGTGTCGACGCGGAAGACCTGAGCCGAATCATCACCCGCCGTATTGCAAAAATTGCCATGCGCTCCGGCGCCCTCGGACATGATGACGATGCTCCCCGGGTTGCGATGATCGAGTGGATTGAGCCCGTCATGGTGGCCGGCAACTGGGTGCCCGAACTCGTCAGCATCGCCGGTGGCGAGAGTGTGCTGGCAGAGCTGGGGGAACCGTCCCACGAGATCGCACTGGAGGCCCTTTCAGAAGCTGATCCGGATATCATTATTTTCGCGCCGTGCGGCTTTGCCTTGCCACGCGCTGCCGGCGAGGCGCGTAAAGTTGTAGATAGCGAACAGTGGAAATCGCTGCGTGCCGTTCGCACCGGCCGTTGCTTCGCTGCCGACGGCAACGCCCATTTCAACCGGCCGGGGCCCCGCCTCATTGAATCAGTAGAAATCCTGACCGAGATCCTGCATCCCGGCGATTTTGATTTTGGCCACCAGGGCATTGCCTGGCGGCAACTTTAACCGAACGCCTGCAACCATTTGGATTCGCCTCATGCAACAACAAAAAATTCCCGCCACGGTCATTTCCGGGTTTCTTGGTGCCGGCAAAACTAGCCTAATCCGTAACCTGTTGGCTGCGGCGGACGGTCGGCGCATTGCGTTGATCATCAACGAATTTGGTGATCTTGGCGTTGACCGGGACTTGCTCCAGGGGTGTGGCGACGAGGTTTGCGCCGACGGTGATATTGTCGAACTAGCTAACGGCTGCATCTGCTGCACCGTGGCGGACGAATTTCTACCGGTAATGGAAGCACTGCTTGAACGCGACAATCCGCCCGAACACATCGTGATTGAGACCAGTGGCCTTGCCCTTCCGAAACCGTTGGTCGCTGCGTTCAATTGGCCCGAAATTCGCCATCGGGTCACGGTGGACGGTGTCGTTGCAGTGGTCGATGGACCGGCGTTTCTCGCTGGCCGCTTTGCCGATGACCCGGATGCCGTGCAGGCGGCCCGTGCAGCCGACGAAATGCTGGACCACGAGAACCCGCTCGCCGAAGTGTTTGAAGACCAGATCGCCTGCGCCGACCTCATCATCGTCAACAAGGTGGATCAACTTTCGGCGCCGGATCACGCGCAAGTGCGCAGCTCGATCAGTGCGGCCTCGCGCGACGGTGTATCAGTAGTTTCGGCCGAGCATGCAAATGTGCCGCTGGCAGTTGTACTCGGGCTGGATGCGAAAGCGGAAGAAGACCTCGCGGCACGTCCAACCCATCACGATGGCCCCGACGCTGACCACGAGCACGATGATTTTGAAAGCTTTACGTTGGACCTCGGTGCCATACCCGACCTGGATGCGTTCGAAGCCCGCGCGCGGGAGGCCGCGACATCATGCGGCGTATTGCGCATGAAAGGCTTTCTTGATGTGCCTGGCAAGCAGCGCCGTCATGTCGTGCAAGCGGTCGGCAATCGAATTGATCGCTACTATGACCGTGACTGGCGAACCGATGAAACGCGTGCCAGCCGATTGGTGGTTATTGGCGAACGACCTTTAGACCGCTCGACCATCGAGCGAATTATCGCGGGCTGAACCGGCAACTCCCATGCATCTTCTGGCAGCACAACCCGGCGGCATTGCGGACGGCGCAGAGGCAGTAGATCTCGCGCAGACGCCGGGTGATATCGTGTTTGCCAGCGCTGCCGATACGGAACTTTCGAGCCTGGCGGCAGCCAGGCAGCAGCTTGCCGCCGATGCGCCAAGTTTGCGCCTCGCCAACCTCATGCAGCTTTCGCACAACCTCTCGGTCGATCTCTGGGTCGATCAAGTGGTCCGTTCTGCCCGGCTGGTTGTCGTTCGCGTGCTGGGTGGTATCGGATACTGGCCCTATGGTGTTGCCCGGCTGGCCGACGTCTGCCGGGCGAACGGCGTCGCGCTGGCCGTGCTGCCGGGAGATGACAAACCCGACCCTGATCTCGTGGCGCTGGGCACGATTTCTCCTGACGCAATCGATCAACTCTGGCGCTACCTGATCCATGGTGGCAACGCCAACGCCGTGGCGTTTCTGAACTATGCCGCCCACCTGATTGGCGAGAAGACCGACTATGCTGAACCGGCACCTCTGCCGCGTGCAGGATTTTACTGGCCGGGACTCGCCGGCGAAGCCACGGCCGATGCAATTGCAGCAGAGTGGACGGCGGGCCAACCCGCAACCGCGGTATTGTTCTATCGAGCCCTGGTGCAGGGCGGCCATACAGCTCCGATAGATGCGCTCGTGGAAGAACTCAGTCGGCAGGGGCTGAACCCGTTACCAATATTTGTCGCAAGCCTGCGCGACCCACCGGCGGCACAATTTGTGAGCAGCGCATTGGCGATAACCCCGCCAGCCATTGTTCTGACCACCTGTGCATTCGCCGTTTCCACCCCGGATGAACGACGCGCGGGCCCGCTAGATGACTTTGATGCGCCGGTTTTTCAGGTCGTCTTTGCCGGCAATACGAAGGGCGCCTGGGCCGAAGGCAATGCCGGACTAAGTGCGCGCGACATCGCCATGCATGTTGCCTTGCCGGAGGTGGACGGGCGCATTCTCACTCGTGCCGTGGCGTTCAAAACCGAGGCGCGCCGTGATGCCGCAACTGAGACCACGTTAGTCGCCTTCGAAGCCGAACCGGATCGTGTGCGTTTCGTCGCCACCCTTGCCGCGGCCTGGGCGCGGCTGCGCAACACGCCAGCCAACGAGCGGCGGATCGGCCTCGTGCTCGCCAACTACCCCAATCAGAAGGGCCGCATCGGCAACGGCGTCGGGCTGGATACACCCGAAAGCACCGCCGTTGTGCTGAACACCCTCGCCGAAGCGGGCTATCAGGTCGACGGTTGCCCCGCCAATGGCGAAGATCTGATGGACTTGCTCTCCACCGGCATCACCAACGATCACCGGGAAAACATCGGTATTGCAAGCAGCGACTACGTTTCGATTGCCGCCTACAGAGAGATGTTTTCCGCCTTGCCCGACGCAGCGCGCGAGGCGACCAATGATCGGTGGGGGCTGCCGGAAGACGATCCATTTTTCAGGGCACATGAACATGGCGGCGCTTTTGCTGTGCCGGTTCGGCGCTTCGGCAATATCAGCGTGATGGTGCAACCGGCCCGCGGCTACAACATCGACCCGGTCGCGACATATCACGACCCTGCGCTGGTCCCGCCGCACGGCTATTTCGCCGCCTACTTCTGGCTGCGGCAGGTGTTTTCCGCCCACGCGATTGTACATGTCGGCAAGCATGGAAACCTCGAATGGCTCCCTGGCAAGGCGCTGGCCCTCTCCTCTGCCTGCATGCCCGAGGCCGTGCTGGGGCCGATGCCGCACATTTACCCGTTTATCGTCAATGACCCCGGCGAAGGCAGCCAGGCCAAGCGGCGCGCCCAGGCCGTGATCATCGATCACCTGACACCGCCGCTCACGCGCGCTGAGAGTTATGGCGAACTGCGCGAGCTAGAGACGCTGGTCGATGAATACTTCGAAGCCTCACAGATGGACCGCCGTCGCCTCAAGCCATTGGCGGAACGTATTCTCAGTCTGGTGCGTTCGCTTCGGCTGGATACGGATTGTGACATCGCCGAAGACGAGCCGACTGACGGCGCACTCGCCAAGCTGGACGGCTATTTATGCGAACTCAAGGAAATGCAAATTCGCGACGGGCTGCATATTTTTGGCCGCACGCCACAGGATGACCAGCGGCGCGATTTGCTGACTGCACTGGCGCGGTGCCCGCGCGGCGGACGCGATGCCGACCGATCACTGACCCGCGCGCTGGCCACCGACCTCGAACTTGAATTTGACCCGCTGGACTGCGATATGGCGGCCCCCTGGACCGGTCCTCGGCCTGACGCGATGGCCGGCACGGACCCCTGGCGCACCCATGGCGACACGGTGGAAAGGCTGGAAGCGCTGGCCAGCGACCTGATCACGAATACACGTGCTGCGCCCGCCACCTGGCGCGCGACGCGAACCGTGCTCGACGAGATCGAGACACGAATTGGCCCGGCGCTCGACGGCTCCGGCCCGGCAGAAGCCGCGGGCCTGTTGCGCGCGCTGGACGGGCGCTTCGTCACACCAGGCCCGTCCGGCGCCCCAACTCGGGGCCGGCCAGAGGTGTTGCCCACAGGACGGAATTTCTATTCCGTCGATACCCGTGCCGTGCCCACCGCCGCCGCATGGTCCCTGGGGTGGAAATCCGCCCAGCGCCTAGTCGAACAATATGCGCAAGACCACGGGGACTGGCCGCACACGATGGCGCTCAGCGCTTGGGGTACATCAAACATGCGCACCGGCGGCGATGACATCGCCCAGGCCCTCGCGCTCATTGGTGCCCGGCCCACCTGGGATACCGCAACCGGGCGTGTGACCGGGTTCGAGATCATGCCGGCGGAACTGATCGACCGCCCGCGCGTCGATGTAACTCTGCGTGTCTCAGGGTTTTTTCGTGATGCGTTTCCCGGGCTGATCGCGCTATTTGATTCGGCGGTACGCGCCGTTGCGGCCCTCGATGAGCCAGCAAGCATCAACCCGCTGGCCGCCCGCGTATCTGCCGAACGGGCTGAACTGATTGCCAATGGCGCCGATGAGACGGCTGCGACGCAACGTGCCGGCTATCGTGTTTTCGGTTCAATGCCTGGTGCCTACGGGGCAGGGCTACAGGCGCTGATTGACGAAGGCGGCTGGAACAGTGGAGACGACCTCGCAGATGCCTACCTCGCCTGGGGCGGATGGGCCTACGGCGCCGGCACTGAAGGCCGCGGTGAACATGCCTTGTTCGAGACCCGCCTCGGACACATTGAGGCGGTGGTACACAATCAGGACAATCGCGAGCATGACCTACTCGACAGTGACGATTACTATCAATTTGAAGGAGGTCTCACTGCCGCCGTGCGCAAAGCATCCGGCGCGGACCCCGTTGTGTATCACAACGACCATTCCAACCCTGAAAACCCCCGCATACGCACGCTGCAGGATGAGATCGGGCGCGTTGTGCGCGGTCGCGCTGCCAACCCCAAGTGGATCAACGGCATGATGCGCCATGGCTACAAAGGCGCCTTCGAAATGGCCGCAACCGTCGATTATCTGTTCGCCTTCGCCGCCACGACCCGCGCCGTGAAACACCATCATTTTGAAATGCTGTTTAATGCTTACCTGGCGGACGATGCCGTGCGTGGGTTTATCGAACAGGCAAACCCGGCGGCGCTCAGGGAAATGGCCGCCCGGTTTCGCGAAGCAATCGAGCGCGGCCTCTGGCAACCGCACGGCAACCGGCATCCGGTATTGATCGACGAACTTCTAGCTAGTGCAACTGGAGAGGCTGCCGAATGAAGAAGAAAGACGGGATGAGCGAAGCCGAGCTCGACCAGCACCATGCCGAAAGAATGGCCAAGCGCAAAGCTGCGCGGGATCGCATGCTGGCTACAAAAACTATTGAAGAGAAAGGCCTGCTGATTGTTCATACCGGCAAGGGCAAGGGGAAATCCACGGCGGCCTTTGGCCTGGCCGCGCGCGCCATCGGCAATGGCCTGAAAGTCGGCATCGTGCAGTTTGTCAAAGGCAAGTGGGAAACCGGCGAGCGCGTAGTGCTGGAGAAATTCCCCGAGCTTTGTGACATCCACGTCATGGGTGAGGGATTCAGCTGGGATACGCAGGATCGACAGCGCGATATTGCCGCCGCAAAAGCTGCCTGGGCGCAGGCAAAGACAATGCTCGCTGACCCAAGCTATGCCCTCATCGTGCTGGATGAGCTCAATATCGTACTGCGATATGACAACCTCGATATCACGGACGTCGTGAGCACACTCGAGGCCCGGCGCGATGATCTTCACGTGATCGTCACCGGCCGCAACGCCAAACCCGAGCTTATTGAAGCTGCAGACCTCGTGACGGAAATGGGCGAAATCAAACACCACTTCAAGGTCGGGGTGAAAGCCCAGAAGGGTATTGAATTCTGATTATGGGCCGGACGGGACAACATACCCCCGCACTCATGTTGCAGGGCACGGGCTCGGATGTCGGCAAGTCATTGCTCGTGGCTGGGCTCGCGCGGGCCTTTACACGCCGGGGATTGGCCGTACGCCCGTTCAAGCCACAGAACATGTCCAATAACGCAGCGGTTTGCGAAGGTGGTGAAATTGGCCGCGCTCAGGCGCTGCAGGCCCGAGCTGCACGAATCGCGCCTTGTATCGACATGAACCCGGTCTTGCTTAAACCACAGAGTGATATAGGCGCGCAGGTTATCGTGCAGGGTCGGGTCACGGGCAATGCCAGTGCGCGCGATTACCACGCGCTCAAGCCTGATCTTTTGCCTGCGGTAATGGACAGTTTCCAGCGGTTATCCGGCGACGCCGACCTCGTATTGATAGAGGGCGCGGGCAGCCCGGCGGAAGTGAATTTGCGCGCCGGTGATATCGCCAATATGGGCTTTGCTGAGGCTGCAAATGTGCCCGTTGTGCTGGTCGGCGATATCGAACGTGGTGGTGTTATTGCCAGCATTACCGGAACCGTGGCCCTATTGCCGCGCGCCGAGCAACAGCGGATCAAGGGCTCCATCGTCAATAAATTTCGCGGCGACCCGTCGCTGTTTAACGATGCGGCCGCAATCATCGAAAACAAAACGGGAGCGCCGCTGCTCGGCGTCGTGCCTTGGTTTGATGACGCGGGAGTTTTACCCAAGGAGGATTCCGCAAGTTTTGACGGCGCCCGGCACTGGCATGACGAAGCAGTCTCCTCGCCCGTTCGCATTGGCGCGCTGCAACTGCCGCGCATCGCCAACTTTGATGACCTGGACCCGCTGGCCGCCGAACCCGGCGTTGACCTGCAAATCGTGGCGCCCGGCGCTGCCATCCCCGGTGACCTGGACCTGGTTATCATCCCAGGGTCGAAATCAACCCGGGCCGACCTCGAATTTCTGCGCAAGCAAGGATGGGACGTTGATCTTCGCACCCACGTGCGACGTGGCGGGCGCGTATTCGGTATTTGCGGCGGCTACCAGATGCTTGGCCGCACCATCACGGACAGCAGCGGCATTGAAGGAGAGCCTGGCACCAGTGACGGCCTCGCGCTGCTCGATATCGAAACCACCATGGCGGCGAGGAAAAAGCTGGTGCAGGTAGCCGGCACCTATGGCGCAGAAACCATTCCGGTCAGCGGCTACGAAATGCACATGGGTGTCACCACGGGGACCGATACGGCGCGCCCCTTTGTTACCCTGCAACAGGGGCCGGACGGCGCAACGTCAGCAGATGGCCACGTGATGGGCTGTTACATCCACGGGCTCTTTGCAGGCGATGCTTTCCGTCGTTCTTTCCTGAACAAAATTCGCGACACCGGGGCTCCCTCAATCGCCTGGGAAGAAACGGTCGATGACGCGCTTGATGGCCTGGCGGATCACCTTGAAGCCGCGCTTAGCCTCGACACGCTGATGGAGTTGGCCGTTGCGCGCTGACCTAACCTGCGCGACCCAGCTGCGCCGCCACCGAAATGATTGCCACAATCCCGGCAACCAAAAAGCACGATATTGCGAAGAGAACGAGAGCGCGGCGAATATCGACGCGCGTGGCCTTGGCGCGACCACTGCCGATCCACACATTTTTCGTCTCTTTTGCACCGGTATATTTGCGCGGCCCCAGCAGGGCGAGATCAAGCGCGCCGGCCATAGCGGCCTCGGTCCATCCCGCATTGGGCGACGCGTGCTTGCCGGAATCCCGCAGCATGGTGCGCATGGCGCGGCGCGGCGCGGCACTGGGCGTGAACAGCGCTGCCACCACCATCAGTGGGCCGGCAATTCGCGCCGGAATCCAGTTCGCGACATCATCGAGCCGCGCGGCCACCATGCCGAACGACGCGTGCCGCTCAGTGCGATAGCCGATCATACTGTCGAGCGTGCTGATCGCTTTGAAAGCAAACAGTCCCGGCAGACCGAGCAGGAGATACCAGAAAACCGGCGCGACAACGCCGTCAGTAAAACTTTCGGCAACGCTTTCGATGGCGGCCCGCGACACACCGTGTTCATCAAGCTTGGAGACGTCGCGCCCGACGATCTGTTTGAGCGCGCTGCGCCCGCCCTTGATCCCACCCTTATCAAGTCCGCGCATGACCCGCACCACATGGTCGACCATGCTGCGCTGCGCGATCATCAACGCAACCGCCACAAGCTCAATGCACCAGCCAAATGGCAGATCGCGCGCAACCAGCCCAAGCAACCAGCCCACAACGGCGGCGGCGCCGACAACCGCGACAACGGCCACGAGCCCGCGCAACATGCGATCAATCTCGCCCCGCTTCGGCCGATTGAGTTTGGCATCAAGCCAGGTGATCAACAGGCCAATGGCCCGGACCGGATGCGGCAGCCAACGTGGGTCGCCAATCAGCACATCGAGGAACAGCGCAAGCAACAGCACAACGGGGCCACCTGGCCCCAATGCCCAGTCCATTCCGCCGACGGCGGGAAGATTCCAGATGCCGGATATCATCATGGCGGGAGCATGGTGCGCAGGTGCCGCGCCGTCAATTCCGCAAGGTATGGAGCGACAGATACAAAGTTCAAAGGAATAGCGATTTGACTGATACCGCCGTACTTCTCTGTGGCCATGGCAGCCGCGATGTTGAAGCGATCCAGGAATTTGAGGGCCTTGCCAAACAAATGGCCGGACGCCTGCCAGGCCGCTACGTCGACCATGGATTTCTGGAATTTGCCAAGCCGACGATCGGCGATCGGCTGAGCGCCATGCGCGATGCCGGGGTGCGCAATGTAGAGGCCATACCCGGCATGTTGTTTGCCGCCGGCCACGCCAAAAACGACATACCCTCCGTTCTCAATAACTTTATGGCAGAGAACGAAGGCTTCACAATCAGTTATGGTCGGGAACTTGCCATCGAATCGAAAATGCTCGCGGCCAGCGTTGCCCGCATTGAGGCGGCTGAAGCCATCGCCGCAACCACCGTGCCCCGTGAGGAAACCCTGTTGCTCGTCGTTGGGCGCGGCACGTCTGACCCCGATGCCAACTCCAACATATCCAAGGTCGCCCGTATGTTGTGGGAGGGCATGGGTTTTGGCTGGGCGGAGGTCGCCTATAGCGGCGTCACCTATCCGCTGATCGCACCTGCGCTGGAGCGCATTCCGCGCTTGGGCTACCGGCGCATCATCGTCTTTCCTTATTTTCTGTTCACCGGTGTGCTGGTCAAACGAATTTATGAAGCCACCGATGTGGCCGCGGCAGCCTCCAGCAATATCGAATTCATCAAAGCGCCGTATTTACGCGACCATCCGCTGGTCGTGGACTCGTTCATGGAGCGTTTGGGCGAGATATCCGCGGGCCAAAATCTGATGAACTGTCTGTCGTGCAAATATCGCGAACAGATCATCGGCTATGAGCATGACCAGGGGGCCGCGCAGGTAGGCCATCACCATCATGTGGAAGGTGTCGGCACAGACGGCGATCTTCATAGTCATGACCACGCCGGGCCTGGTCATCGTCATGACGACTGAGTATCTGAAAGACCCCGCCGCGATTACCGCCGCGTCATTCGCCATCATCGAGCGCGAAGCGGCGCTGGGTGATCTGCCTGCGCGCATGCGCCCTGTAGCCGCGCGTATGATCCATACCTGCGGCATAATATTGCTGGTCGATCATCTGGCTTGGTCGCAAGGCGCTGCGGAGAAAGGTAGCGCCGCACTTGCGGCCGGCGCACCAGTACTGACCGACGTAAGCATGGTCGCCGCCGGCATTACCCCCGCCCGCCTGCCCGCTGACAACAAGGTCATCTGTGCGCTCGGCGAGCCCGACGTTGCTGAACTTGCCAAAGCCGCAGGTACAACGCGCACCGCCGCCGCCCTTGATCACTGGGCGCCGCATATGGACGGCGCCGTCGTGGCCGTTGGCAATGCGCCGACCGCGTTGTTCCGCCTGCTTGAGATGATCCGCGCTGGCGCGCCCCGTCCGGCACTGGTCGTCGCGACACCGCCGGGGTTTGTCGGTGCCGCAGAATCAAAAGACGCGCTGATCGCAAATGACCTTGGCTTGCCTTACATCGCGGTGATAGGCCGGATGGGCGGCAGCGCCCTGGCCGCCGCAGCGGTCAACGCAATGGCAAAGGAAGGATTATGACCAGTATGACGTGCTGGCTGAGTGTCGTCGGCCTCAGCGAAGGTGGCTACAAGGCGCTCTCGCCAGCCGCACGCACGCTGGTGGATACCGCCGAAGTTCTGGTGGGCGGCGAGCGTCATCTGGCCCTTGTAGCGGAGGGTATCGGCGATAGCGCAGAGCAGATTGTCTGGCGACGCCCATTGATCGACACCATGGACGATATTCGCGGGCACGCGGGCAAACGGGTCGTCGTGCTGGCAACGGGTGACCCTATGGCCTATGGCATCGGCGTTACGCTGGCGCGGCACTTTTCCTTTGATGAAATGCTGATGCTGCCAGCGCCATCGGCTTTTAGCCTCGCCTGCGCGCGGCTGGGCTGGCCCGCGTCACATACGGATAACATTACGCTGCATGGCCGGCCCGTAGAGATCGTACGGGCTTATCTCGCACCGGGCCATCGTGTGCTGGCACTGGCTGACAGTGGCGAAACGCCAGCGCTGGTAGCCCGCGAGCTTGTGGCAACAGGCTATGGCGCCAGCTTGATCACCGTTCTTGAGCACATGGGCGGCAGCGAAGAAGCACGAATTGTTGCCCGCGCCGATGAGTGGACTGCCGAAACCGTCGCGGACTTCAACACCATCGCGATCGAATGCGTGGCAGCGGACCGAGCGAAACGCTTCATGGGCGGACCCGGCCTGCCGGACCGCGCCTTTGAAAACACCGGCCAACTGACCAAACGAGAAGTGCGCGCCGTTACCCTCGCGGCAGTTCGGCCGACGCCAAGCGCACTACTGTGGGATGTCGGCGCCGGCGCCGGATCCATCGGCATTGAATGGTTGCTGGCGCACGAGACAACCGAGGCCATCGCCATCGAACGAAACCCAGACGCCTGCGCCATGATTGCCCGCAACGCTGCAGCCCTTGGCGTTCCCCGGCTCAAGGTAGAGCTGGGCAGCGCTCCGGAAGGGCTTGAGCTGCTGCCACGCCCGGACGCTGTCTTTATTGGTGGCGGCGTCTCGATACCGGGTGTGCTGGAAACCTGTTGGGCACAGCTCAAACTCGGCGGCAGACTGGTCGCCAACGCCGTTACCCTGAAAGGCGAATCGGCGCTGCTCAACTTTCGCGAAACTGAAGGCGGGCGGCTTACCCGCATCTCTATCTCCCGCGCACATGACATGGGCGCAACGACGGGGTGGCGAGCCATGACCCCGGTAACCCAGTTTGAGGTGATAAAAAAATGACCACAGGCACGCTTTATGGCCTGGGCGTCGGACCCGGAGACCCTGACCTGCTGACCGTCAAGGCGCTTCGCATTATCCGCGATGTGCCGGTTATCGCCTACCCCGCACCGGATGAAGGCGCCTCGCTTGCGCGCAGTATTGTTGCCCCACATCTCGAGCGGGACTATGAAGAGATCGTCATCCGCATGCCGCTGGACGCCGCGCGCTTTCCGGCGGAAGACATCTACGACGACGCAGCAACAATGATCAGCGCTCGCCTGCAGGCCGGGCAGGATGTTGCCGTGTTGTGCGAGGGCGATGCCTTCATGTATGGCTCCTTCCTCTATTTGTACCAACGCCTTGCAGCCGATCATCAGGTCATTGTCGTGCCGGGGGTATCGTCGCCCATGGCCTGCGCCGCGGCACTCGGCGCACCATTGGCAGCCCGCAATGATGCATTGATGATTTTGCCAACAACCCTGCCCGAAGATGAGCTGTCAAAACGCATGGCACTTGCGGACGGCGTTGTGCTCATCAAGGTCGGGCGGCACATTGATAAAGCACGGCGGGCACTGGCCAGCGTCGGCCTAGCTGATACGGCGCAGTATATTGAGCGGGCCAGCATGGCCAATGAACGCATTCTGCCACTCGCCGACGCGCCATCACCGGCACCCTATTTTTCCATTATTATTGCCCACCGCCGGCAGGACGCCTGGCGATGACGGACGCTTTTTTCCCCGCGATCGTTGCGCTCAACACGCCAGGCCTCGCCACGGCCCGTCGTCTGTGCGCAGCTCTGGGCACAGGCAGCGTTCATGCATCACGCACCATTGCCACGGCAGATGACACACCATTTGATGATGCGACAAGCCACATGCGGACACTATTCTCCAGTGGCACGCCGCTTGTGGGCATCTGCGCCAGCGGCATATTGATTCGCGCGTTAGCGCCTGTACTTGCAAACAAATATGACGACGCCCCGGTTGTCGCCGTCTCGGTCGATGGCGCCATCGCCGTGCCCTTGCTGGGCGGGCACCGAGGTGCCAACCAGCTGGCGACGATCATCGCGAAGGCATTAGGCGGTACAGCTGCTGTGACAACCGCCGGTGATACCGCTCTCGGTTTCGCCCTTGATGATCCGCCAACAGGATGGCGCGTCGAGCCCGACAGCGATATAAAATCTGTAGCAAGCGCGCTGCTGAATGACGAACCGGTTACCCTGCAGGTCGACGCCGCTGATGCCGCATGGCTCGGCACAGCGATTGATTGGCAGGATGATGCGGACCTCACACTTGTACTGAGCGACAAGCAAAGTGCGACGGGCGATGTCACTCTTCGACCCGGCACACTCGTTATGGGGTTGGGGTGTGAGCGTAACGCCGACACCGTCCAAACCATTGCTCTCGCAGAAACGACATTGGCAGGAATGGATTTCTCACCAGCCTCACTTGCGTGTATTGCGTCCATTGATCTCAAGGCAGATGAGCCAGCCATACGAGCGGTAGCCGCGCATTTTGGCGTGCCACTACGGCTGCTGGATGCCGCCACGCTGGAGGCCGAAACACCGCGCCTCGCCAACCCGTCGGAGGTCGTGTTCGACGCAGTGGGATGTCATGGAGTGGCCGAAGGGGCCGCCCTCGCCGGTGCCGGGCCTGCCGCCACCCTGAGCGTACCGAAACAAAAAACTGCGGCAGCAACCTGCGCCATCGCTCGCGCGCCCGATATCGTGCGGGCCGCAGATGTTGGCCGCGGCCTTGGCAAGCTGACCGTTGTTGGTATTGGCCCCGGCACAGAGACATGGCGCACCGGCGCCGCAGCCGCCGCGTTGGCCTCGGCGCAACATCTCATCGGCTATGAGCTTTATCTTGATTTGCTGGGGCCACAGCAGGCGCATGTGACGCGCCATGACTTTCCGCTCGGGGCAGAGACCGAGCGCGCTCGGGCCGCGCTCGACCTTGCTAGCACAGGCGAGCCGACGGCTCTGGTCTGTTCGGGCGATGCCGGCATTTACGGCATGGCCTCCCTTGTTTTCGAGCTATTGGACCATCACCCGGACCCGGCCTGGAAATTTGTCGATGTGCAGGTAGAACCCGGCATCACGGCGATGCAGGCCGCCGCCGCCCGAGCCGGCGCGCCACTGGGGCATGACTTCTGCGCAATATCTCTATCGGATCTTCTGACCCCTTGGCCCGTGATTGAGCGAAAACTGGAAGCTGCCGGCGACGGCGATTTTGTCATCAGTCTCTATAACCCGGCGGGCCGCAAACGCCGTGCGCCGCTGGAACGAGCGCTTGAGATTTTACGGGCACGGCGCGACCCCGATTGCCCGGTCATTATTGCCCGCAGCCTGGGACGCGATGAAGAGCACCTACAGGTCGAAACCCTCGCCACGCTTGACCCGGACAGTATCGACATGCTGTCCATCCTCATCATCGGCAACAGCGAAA
>JABJCZ010000476.1 GCA_018668475.1 Alphaproteobacteria bacterium
CAGTCGCCTTAACAGCAGCGTGTCTGGCTTCAGCCTCTGGTCTTGCCCCACCTAGCTTAACCCCCCTAGCCTTAGCTGCCTGTAGTGCAGCCTTGGTGCGTTTGCTAATGAAATCTCTCTCTTGCTCAGCTAGGGCAGCGTAGATGTGTAGTTGAAACTTATCAGCATATGGCATGGCAGCCACACGGAAGTCTAACTTCCTGTCTTCTAGCAGCGTGGCAATGAATGCTACTGAGCGACTTAAACGGTCTAGCTTAGCAACCAACAACGTTGCCCCTGTACGCCTCGTTAGAGCTATGGCTGCATTCAACTGGGGCCTATCAGCCTTGCTGCCGCTCTCAACGTCACAGAAGCTCTCTAAGACCTCACAGGGCTGCTCTGAGTAGTTTTCAAAGAAGATGGCTATATCACGTTCCTGAGCCTCTAAGCCAAGCCCACTATCGCCCTGCCGCTTAGTTGAAACCCTAGTATAGACGATAAACTGTTTCATGATAATGGCCTCGTATTGCTACCTGATTAAGCATATAGGTAGATGTGTATAAAATGTCAACGTTGGTTCATCTTATACAAATAGGCTGAGGGGGCGAGTGCCAAAGCCTTATGAGGGTACTGGTAAACAAGGTGTTCCCCTGATTGGGATATGGAAACTGTAAACCTGCCACAGTGCATAATACCGCCTAGCCCCCTCTACCTGAAAACTGTCAACATCCAGTAAGAAAGGCTTTGGCTGTGGTTATAAGTTTCTGCCTGTAAAGGATCGTAAATCTGGGGTGTTAAGGGGTGTAAGGATGGAGCCTCTGAAAACATACAGGCAGGTTTTGATCTGGTTTGGTTTCCACCCCCATCTGGGATACAAGTAAATAGTTTAAGCATATGTAAAATATAAGTAAATATAATTACGTCTGCTATGTGTACCTGTTACACTCCTACCTACTAGCTTGATTAAGAGAAATAGAAGGAAGTATAACCCTATAAGGGCTTAACTACCATAGTAGCCCTTTATCCTACTTTTCTTCTTCCCATTACTCTCAACAGAAACAGGAACCACAAGGCTAATGATATTAGGTCGGTTATTCTGCTTACAGTGGTCAATGATATAGGCTTGGATCGTATCACGTAAGACTGTCATAGCTTCTTCTTGGTGACTTGCTTTAACCATCAGACAGTCGTGAACAGGATAAGCTGGAATGTTTAAAGCCATCAAACGATGTAAGACCAAAGTCATCATTTCTGCTTCGTGGTAAGATATGAACCCTGCCCCGTTGTAATACGTCTTATCCATAAGTACCAAAGCAGGTGCTGTATCTATCAGCTTCTTACGGATCACGTTGTATTCGTCTGTCTCCTCATCAAAGACACACTTACCTGCTTTGGCTGGTTTATCTTTAAACGGGTTGCCCGTACCTATAATCTCAACAGCCACTTGCTTGATCTTGTTACGCAAGGGTTCGTAATCATTTTTGGATTTGGCTAGATCAGAAACAGCCTCAGCGTACATATCATACCAACTATCACCCAGATTCATTCTCATACCCATTAAGGCGTTAAAGAGTGTGGGCTGAGAGGCATTCAGATCAATGCTGACTATGGGTTCATCATCTATGGTAGATTGTAGCCTGTAATCACCCTTTAGGTTTGTCCAAGCACCGTAATACCTACCACCCTCAATCATACTACCGTTGTGGTAAATCCTCGTCATACAGGCCGCATAGCTTACAACCCCATTAGCAAGAGGCGGTAAGGCTAAAGGATGTTGCTTCAAAAAGGTGTTAAGCTGTGTAACGCCATTACTGGCAATACCGTAAGCCCTACCAAACTGCTTCATAGCAGTAAGGGTAATTTTGGGTGAGGCTTTATTCTGCTTCTTACGCTCTGATTTCAGTCTAGGGCTTTCCCGCTTACCTATCTGTAGTGGTGGTCTTCCTGTTTCGATCCACTCTGCATCTATAAAGCCTTCTTGGCTCAACAGGCTATCGTCTAATGCATATAGGCTCACCTGCCCGTCTTGTTCCCACTTACCACCATCATCCTTCCAGACATTCTTGTACCCAGTACCGTCTATAAAGTGGATGGCCCCTGATGATAGTAAATCGTTCCTTACCTTATCCACTACCGCCCAACCCGCATCAGGAAAAGCAGACCAGTAGTTATGATCTTTGGGGATAGCCATCTGGCTATAGGTCTTATTGAAGACTTGCTGTGCCAGTGCGAGAAAGGAAGAAACAACCGCCAGATACTTGGCTCTTGTCTTTGGCCCAGAAGGAACCTTACAGAAGTGGGTACAGAACCATTCAAGTAGGGCTTTGGCTTCTTTGTTATGGGGTTGCCAGACAGGTTTAAGGGGTACGATTTCCCACTTTTTTTCCTGTTTCTTTTTACTGTTATCTTCCATATAAGATTATTACACTAC
>JABJCZ010000277.1 GCA_018668475.1 Alphaproteobacteria bacterium
GCGGGCCTGCCTCGTCAAACAATTCGGCGAGTTTTTCCGTCATGGTGCCGCCCAGCTGTTCGGCGTCGGTCAACGTGACCGCGCGGTGGTAGTACCGCGTGACATCGTGACCAATGCCAATGGCCAGCAATTCCACCGATGAGTAGGTCTCAATTTCGCGGATCACTTCGCGCAGGTGCTGCTCAAGGTAATTGCGGGGGTTCACCGAAAGCGTGCTGTCATCGACCGGTGCGCCATCCGAAATCACCATCAGAATGCGTCGTTCTTCCGGGCGGCCGATCATCCGGTCATGCGCCCAGATCAGCGCCTCGCCATCAATATTTTCCTTGAGCAATCCTTCGCGCTGCATAAGGCCAAGGTTGCGTCGGGCGCGGCGCCAGGGCTCGTCGGCTGATTTGTAGATAATGTGGCGAAGGTCATTGAGCCTGCCGGGATTGCGGGGACGCCCCTCTGCAAGCCACCGCTCGCGGGATTCGCCACCCTTCCAGGCCCGGGTCGTAAATCCGAGAATTTCGACCTTCACGCCACAGCGCTCCAGTGTGCGAGCAAGAATATCGGCGCTCATGGCTGCGACCAGAATAGGCCGGCCTCGCATGGAGCCTGAATTGTCGATCAGCAGCGTGACTACCGTGTCGCGAAAGCGGGTCTCTTTTTCCTGTTTATAGGACAGCGGGTGCGTCGGGTTGGTGACAACCCGCGACAGGCGACCTGTATCCAGCATGCCGTCATCCAGATCGAACTGCCAGGAGCGAACTTGGCGAGCCATCAGCCGGCGTTGCAGCCGGTTGGCGAGTTTGGAAATGGTGCTTTGCATGTGTGCCAGCTGCTGGTCCAACTGCTGGCGAAGTCGCGTCAACTCGTCCTGGTCGCAGAGGTCCGACGCATGGACGATTTCATCAAATTGGGCGGAATAGGACTTGTATGGCGGTTGGCCATGTCCACCTTCGCCTTCGCCGGGCTGCATCCGCCGTCGCCCGGAATCATCGGCGTCATCATCGCCTTCTCCGGCGGATGCTTCGGCGTCGGCATCCATCATTTCTGAAATGTCGGCGTCTTCCGATGAATCAGCGTCCGCATCGGCGGAACTTTCGCCGTCTTCCTGCTCACCGCTTTGCGCCGAGCCGGGCTCGCCGGCATCTTCCTGATCCTGCTCGGATTCAGACTGTAGCTCGGCATCATCCGGCTCGTCGCTTTCCTCGTCATCAAGTTCCAGGCCTTCGATGATGCCTTTCAACAAGTCAGCAAAGACGGCCTGGTCCTGTAGGTTGTCCGCTAATTCATCGAGGCGACCCGAAACGCGAGATTCAAACCAAGGGCGCCAGAGATCGGCCGCAGCCTGGGCGGATTTAGGCAGTGGTTCGCCGGTCAGGTGCTCGCGCATCAAAAGTCCCACTGATTCGGCCACGGGGACTTCCTCGGAAGACGAAATGTGTTCGTACCCACGAGCCCGGCACCGTTGATCGAGCGCCGACGTCAGGTTGGCGGCAACGCCAGCCATAATGCTGCCTCCCAGCGCCTCCACTCGGGCCTGCTCAACAACTTCGAAAATCTGGCGGGCAGTGCGACCGCGCGGCATAGCTCGCAAGTGGGTTGCGTCATCGTGGTAGCGCAAACGCAAAGCGAGGGCATCGGCAGCACCACGCACCGCCTTCACATCATCGCTCTTGAGTTCGTGGGACGGGTAGGGGAGCTGCGCTTCACCTTGCGTCAGTCGAGGAGCCTCGGCGCCGAACGTGACGTTGAGATCATCGGATGAAGTGCGTGCAATAGCGCGCAGCGCCGAACTTACGGCCCGCTGAAACGTCTCGGTTGGTGAATCGTCGTGTGGCAAAGCAGGCTCAATCCTGCGTTGGCGTCAGCGCTGATGATTCCGGCAGTTCCTGACCGACGCACCGCTGGAAGTACTCGGCGACGGCGGGTCGTTCCGTCTCGTCGCATTTGTTCAGGAAGGTAACGCGGAACGCGTATCCGATATCCTTGAAGATATTGGTGTTCTCGGCCCAGTTAATCACCGTCCGCGGCGACATAACGGTTGAGATATCGCCGGCCACAAAGCCCGCACGTGTCAGGTCAGCGACAGCAACCATGGACCTGACAAGCTTGCGGCCTTCATCGGTTGAAAAGTTTGGTACTTTGGCCACGACAATTTCAACTTCCTCGTCGGGTGCCAGGTAGTTCAGGGTCGCCACAAGGCTCCAGCGGTCCATCTGGCCCTGGTTGATCTGCTGCGTGCCGTGGTAGAGCCCGGTCGTGTCGCCGAGACCGACGGTATTGGCGGTCGAGAAAATGCGGAATCCGGGGTGGGCGTGCAGAACCTTGTTCTGGTCCAGCAGCGTCATCTTGCCGTCCACTTCCAGAATGCGCTGAATGACAAACATGACATCGGGACGCCCGGCGTCATATTCATCGAATACCAGTGCTACCGGGTTTTGTAGGGCCCACGGCAAAATGCCTTCCTTGAACTCGGTCACCTGCATGCCGTCCCGGACCACAATGGCATCCTTGCCGACGAGATCGATACGGCTGATGTGGCTATCGAGGTTAACCCGGACGCATGGCCAGTTGAGCCTCGAGGCAACTTGCTCGATATGCGTCGATTTTCCTGTTCCGTGATAGCCCTGAATCATGACCCGGCGGTTGAAGGCAAAGCCCGCGAGGATGGCCAGCGTGGTGTCGTGGTCGAAGCGGTAGGTTTCATCAACCTCAGGCACATGCTCTTCGGATTCTGAAAATGCGGGCACTTCCATGTCGCTGTCGATGCCGAAAACCTCCCGAACCGAAACCGTAATATCGGGCATGCGCTCATGTAACGAGGCCGCCTGTGCAGCCGAAGATGACGAAACCATGGATAGTTCCTTGTGCGTATTGTCGGGATTGTGGGAAGGCAGAGGTAATTCCGGCCCAAGCCCTCATCAGGACAGTTGTTTCAGGAGATAGGTATAGGCCTGATTGATGGTTTTCAACAGTTCCTCGGATTCCTTCGATCCACCGTTGGCATCCGGGTGGTGGCGTTTGACCAAAACCTTGTATTGGCGCTTGAGAGATTCGAGGGTGTAAGGGGCATCAAGGTGCAGTGTTTCCAGTGCTTTTACATGTTCCCCAGTGGGCCGGGGGGCTTCCCGCGCAGACCAGCTATCGCCTTCACTCTGATTACTCGCCTCGCCGAACCATTCCCGCGCAAACCGGTGAAAGTTTTTCTCCAGATCTTCGTTCGCGGGGGCTTCGCCGGGCGCACTGCCCATTCGCCAGGTGGGGCGATGGCCGGTCAGGTCCTCACGGCGCCAGTTATCAATGTCATCCTCAGACCAGCCGGAAAAATAGTTCCAAGCCTTGTTGTAGTCTCGCACATGGTCGAGGCAGAACCAGCGCCATTCCCGCAGCGCTGTGGGCGCGCGCGGTGCCTTGTAGATGCCGTCCTCCGCGCAATCTGAAAATTCGCACAGATGCGCGTCTTCGCCTGGCTCCAGATGAGGGCGATGATACTGGCCTCGGGTTGATGGCCGCGCGTTGCGGTCTGCGTATGCCATGAGCGAAATATGCACTTTGGCGGACCGTCAGACAAGGTGTGCAACTGCATCAGACCAGATGGCCGGGCGCTTGACCGCCCGACGCCCGGTGCCTCACCATCACCAAAACGAATCGGGGTGTAAGAGAATGACCGTAGCCGAGACAATTCATGCCAAGCTGGCCAAGGCACTTGCACCGGAAAAACTCGATGTTGAGGACCAGTCGGCACTCCACGAAGGCCATTCCGGCGCTCGTCCGGAGGGTGAAACGCATTTTCATGTGACTGTCGTATCTGCGGCATTTGCCGGAAAATCGCGGCTTGAGCGACAACGGTTGGTTTTCGGCGCACTGCAAGCCGAAATGGCCGGCCCGGTCCATGCGCTTGGGGTAACCGCCAAGGCACCGGGCGAAACAGGATAGAGGACACCCGGCAGGGTTAGGCCGGGTAGCTTAGCTGCCGGCGTCGTACCACTTCGGAAATACTCTTTTGGTAATCGGGCTGTTGGCGGCCCAGGAACGGCACGTATCGAGAATCGGGGGGCGCCGACCTCCGAGTTTGGCTTCAAGCTCCTTGCGCATCAGCGGATAGATCGTCTGAAATGCAACGGTGGCGAGAACCCGCATCAATTCTGACAGATGGGTGCAACCAACGGTGCCGCCAGCCTCGGCGCGCACGGCTTTGTTCCAGCCGGGGCCGACCCGATGGCCGATCAGCCCTTGAAAGGCGGGGCCTACTTCGCCGCACAGATCAAGCGGCGTCGAGTCCATTGTGGTTTCGACAGCCTGTACAACAAAGGCGTTATCTACCGTCAATCTGACCCACATGTCGTGGATCGGGTCGCCGGGCTTCAGCGCGCCGCGCCAATCGTTGGATATTTCGTACGTTTTTACGTCCCGCAGGTTGGCTTCGACATCCCACATGCCGTCCTCGCGCTGAAATCCCTTGGCCTCAATTGAGCGGGTGTGGACATGTTTGCGGTCGGCTGGTGCGGAAAGAGGCATCGGGTATCTCGTTTGTAAGGTGGTGTCGAAATCAGGTTGCGGCGAAAACGATGAGAGGCATCAACGCAAAAGCCATGGCGGATGAAATTACCACGAGGCTCGCGACTTCCTCTGGGTCGCGTTCATAGTATTGCGCGAACAGATAATTGAACACGGCCACCGGCATGGTGCACATAATGATAAATACGCCCCGGGCGACTCCCTCAAAGCCAAATGCCTCAGCGAGAGCAAACCCGACAATCGCGCCCATGCCGAGCCGCAGCGCCGAAAGAGCAAATGAACGCCGCAGGCGCACCACTTTCATGCGCCCAAGCGAAACCCCTAGGGTCATCATCATGAGCGGAATAGTGAAATTGCCGAGCAGGGAGGTCGTGTTGGTGACAAACACCGGGGGGTTCACTTCCAGCACCATCAAAATGGCGCCGAGGGCCACCGCGTAGGGGATGGGGGCCTTGAGCAGCGGAACCGGCGTTGGCAGGCCCGAATACAGCCATTGACCGAGTACCAACTGAAGCGTCGCCGATACGGCAAAGAAGCCAATGCCGA
>JABJCZ010000432.1 GCA_018668475.1 Alphaproteobacteria bacterium
AGTATAAAAACTGTTGTCATTCCTTATATTCATATACATTTCCGTGATAGGCTATTAACTCTATGGGAACCATCAAACGGTTTTGACTTTAATAGATTAGCAACTTATGAATTTGATATACAATATAGAATGATAAATGATTATCTATTTGACACTGGACACAAACATGGAAATCTATATAAAGACTTAAGAGACGAGCGTATAAGCAATAAAGACAATACAATTGATTTGGCGTTTACTGATGTCGGCAGAATACTTACTTATAATGAACAAGAATATGAAAAGTTAATAACTTCACTAAACACTCATCCCTTATCTGATAAAGATTGGATTGGTGGTGATTGGAAAAATTATGTCGAACAGTATAGAACTCAATTAGAAATTATTAATAAATAAACAGGGGTAGTAAAATGAAAGTAGTTAAAAAAATTGATTGTGCTGGAACTAATCTTAATATATATGATGTACCGGTGGGTATAATGGTAAGTGGTGGAGTAGATAGTGCAATATTATTATACTATTTAATGAAGTACCATACAAAACCTATTTTTATATTCACAGAAGGTAACAACGTGAAATTGAGGAAGAATGGAATTATTGCACCGCGAGTGGTAGAAAAATGTATACAGTTAACTAAGAATATAAATGTGTTTCATCACATAAATTATAACATAGAAACAACTTTAGAATCTTTGTATGAGAAACCAAGATTTGCAGTTAGAGACTTTGGCCCTATAAGAATTGTATACGAGGGATTAACAATGAATCCGCCAAACGATATAGCAGAGAACCTTGCACCAGAATTAGATTTTGAACATACAAGAAATACCGATGGCAATAATGACCTCTTTCATAGTGACAATAAGTTTTATATGCCCTGGGCAAATACAGACAAAAAAGGTATAGCAAAGATGTATAGAGAAGAAAATTTAATAGATACTTTGTTGCCAGTTACTAGAAGTTGTGAGTATGACCAAAACATTGAATTCTTTGATGACATAAAAAACCCAGGACTAGGACACTGCGGTGAATGTTGGTGGTGTAAAGAACGAGAGTGGGCGTTTAAATAAGGGATTAAATAAATGAAAAACTATCCTGCTATTGTTCATCTAGTATTGTATACTCCGGGATTGTGTGGCACATGGCTAACTTGGTTAATAAATCAACACAAGAATTTCCCACAATATAAGTTAAAAGACAAAAATTATATAAATGACAAAAAAGAAACAAAACCCTTAGACGTAGGATGTTTTGGTTCCGACTGGCATACATATCAACATATCTCAAAAGATTCTGATTATTATACGAGGAACTATTCTTCGGATAAAGATAATGAATTTACAAAAGAATTCCTAAATTATACATTTGAAGAAAATAGACGTATTCGTCCAATGGATGAAAGAAACAACGAATCTTTTACAAAAGATTGTGTAAAAATATTACCAAATCACGGTTGCTTCCGGGATAATCACCTGGAAAAATTTGAAACTATTAATCAAAAATTATTAAAAAAGATAACAGATGATATGCAGCCAGAAAAGATAATAGTTCCGATATTTAATTCAGAAAACGATACTCTTATAAAAAGATGGAGAATTTGGCTGGACTATCATCACAAAAATTCAGGTGAGTATTCTGCTTTTTGGGACTGGAACGAATGGAGTGATTATTTAGTACAAGATAATCCATATGGAAACAATGTTCATTATGTTGATATAGAAAAATTAACATCGGGTGACAACGATGAATACTTAAAACTTTGTGAAGCAATAGATGAAACTCCGATAGATAATATACAAGAAGATATTACAGCATATAGAAATATATTATCTGAAGTTGCAGAACAGTATGATAGGATAAATAAATGAAAAAGTATTCTAAATTTAATCATAACAAAATGAGAATGCCATATGCGTATTGGCTAGAACGATACAAGGGTAAATTAATTGATGATATTACTCTTATGGAACACAAAATTTATCATAGACAATTCAAAGCATGGCAAATAGGTAACATGGAGAAGGTATTCTAATGTGGGATAGTATAGAAAAGATTC
>JABJCZ010000027.1 GCA_018668475.1 Alphaproteobacteria bacterium
CTGCCGGCAAACGCGTTCAGGCATTGGGCGGCGCCAAGAACCACGCCGTCATCATGCCGGATGCGGACCTCGACATGGCAACAGATGCCCTGGTTGGTGCGGCCTTTGGCTCCGCTGGCGAACGCTGCATGGCGGTTTCGGTCGCAGTGGCCGTCGGCGACAAGGTCGGTGACGCGCTGATTGGTGCGCTGAAGCCGAAGATCGAGCAGATCAAGGTCGGGCCCGGAACGGACGCCGATTCTGAAATGGGTCCGCTGGTTACCCGCGCCCACGAGCAGAAAGTGCGCGGCTATGTTGACCTTGGCGTCGAAGAAGGCGCCGAGCTCGTTTTGGACGGCCGTAACCTCAGCCTGCAAGGCTATGACGACGGCTATTTTATTGGCCCTTGCCTGTTCGACCGCGTCACACCTGACATGCGCATCTACAACGAAGAGATTTTTGGCCCCGTCCTCGTCGTTGTGCGCGCGCCGGATTACGACGCAGCCGTCAAAATGGTCAACGACCACGAATACGGCAACGGCACCGCCATCTTTACGCGCGATGGCGATGCGGCGCGTGAATTCGCCACCGACATCAACGTCGGCATGGTCGGTATCAACGTGCCAATTCCGGTGCCCGTCGCCTATCACAGCTTTGGCGGTTGGAAGCGCTCACTCTTTGGCGATCACCATATGCATGGTGCTGAGGGCGTGCGCTTTTTCACCAAACTGAAAACCGTGACCTCCCGTTGGCCAACAGGCATCCGCGCCGGCGTCGACCTGTCGTTCCCGATGATGTCGTAGTCGGCATCACCGCGGGGTCAATCACTCCTCCAGGCGGCCGGCGATTAATTCGCCGGCCGCTTTTTTCTTGTCTCCTCTGCTCGCTCGCCCGACATTGAGCCCCCACGAAACAACACCCGGCCTGTCCTGATGCCTCCGCCCGCCTCTGCCACACCGCCGCTCGCCGACCGCCGGCCCGTCAGCACGACGCGGCACAACGACACAACAACCGACGACTACGCTTGGCTGCGCGCAGACAACTGGCAGGAGGTTATGCGCGACCCCGCCACACTGCCCACCGACATTCGCCAATACCTTGAAGCCGAAAATGCGTGGTGCGAAGCAACATTGGCGCCAGTCGCGGATCTGCGAAAAACCCTCGTCACCGAACTCGCCGGTCGACTGGACCCGACTGACGAAAGCCCCCCGACACCCCACGGCGACTGGGCCTATTTCAGACGCTACGCAGACGGCGCCGAACACCCCTGCTATGTGCGACATCTCCGCGACAATCCCGGCGCAGAAACCGTATTGCTGGACGCTGAACAGGCCGCCGCCGCGCAGGCGTTTTTCCATATCGACGGCACGGCCCACAGCCCTGCACATCGATACTTCGCCTACTCGGTCGACACGTCAGGCGCGGAAGACCATGTCGTTCACATCCTCGACACCCAAACCGGCGACCTGCTGCCGGAGCGCCTGCACCACGCCCAAGGGTCCGTTGTATGGGCGCCGGACGAACAGCGTTTTGTCTATCTGACGATTGACGAGAACCATCGGCCGTCGCGGGTCTGGCAGCACACACTCGGCGATGACATCGCCGATGACAGGCTGCTTTATGAGGAAAGCGACCCCGCATTTTTCGTGAGTCTGGAAGGGAGCGAAGATGGCCGCTTCGCTATCGTCGCCACCCACGGCCATGGCATGACCGCCGACGCTCGCCTGCTCTCGCTTCATAACCGCGCCGCCGACCTTCAGCTTGTGGAGCCCCGCGTTGAGGGCGTCGACTATTCAGTCACGGTGTCAGGCGGCACGTTGTACGTTCGTACCAATGTAGACGAGGCCATTGACTACAAGGTGATGGCCGCGCCGATTGGTCAGCCCGAGCGCGCGCATTGGATAGATGTAACACCCCATCAGGCCGGCTGTGTCATCCGATACCTCGTGGCATTTCGCGACTATCTGGTGCGGCTGGAGCGGCGCGATGGCCTGCCGACGATCGTCGTGCGCCGGCTCGCCGACGGAACCGAGCACACAGTCGCATTTGACGACGAGCCAGCCTATGAACTGTCGATCCGGCCTGGCTATGAGTACGCCAGCACGACGCTGCGTTTCACCTACAGCTCACTTGCGAGCCCCGAACGCACCTTCGATTACGACATGGAGTCCCGCAGCCGCACGCTGATCAAGGAAAGCCGGATTCCATCCGGCCACAATGCGGCTGACTATGTCGTCAAACGGATGTTCGCCACGGCCTCAGATGGTGCGCAGGTGCCGGTATCGATGCTCATGCGACGGGACCAGCAAAACGATGGCCCTGGTCCGTTATTGCTCTATGGCTACGGTGCATACGGCACGGTCATTCCCGCCGCATTTTCGCCGCATCGCTTCAGCCTGGTCGACCGCGGGTTTGCCTGGGCCATCGCTCACGTTCGGGGCGGCGCGGCACAGGGCTATCACTGGTACTTCGATGGAAAACTTGAACACAAGCCCAATACTTTCAGCGACTTTATCGCCACCGCCGAGCACCTGTGCGACGTAGGAATCAGCAAACCGGGCAACATCGCTGCGCTCGGCCGTAGCGCCGGCGGCATGTTGATGGGCGCTGTCGCCAATATGCGACCCGACTTGTTCCGCGCCATTGCGGCTGAGGTTCCATTTGTCGATGTACTGAACACCATGTGCGATGACAGCCTGCCCCTGACCCCACCCGAATGGACCGAATGGGGCAACCCGCTGGAGGACCCGGAAAGGATCCGGGTCCTCCCGGAAAGAATCCGGAAGGACCCGGGAAGAATCCGGAAAGAGCCGGATGCTGCAAAACCTTATAAAACCTTGGTAAAACGCCTCCGGAAAGAAACTCCCGGGAGACAAGCACTAGGTCTGATGCCGCCCTGGCCGGCTGGCGCAATCCCAGGAGACAAGCACTAGGTCTGATGCCGCCCTGGCCGGCTGGCGCAATCC
>JABJCZ010000028.1 GCA_018668475.1 Alphaproteobacteria bacterium
GCCTTCTACGGTGCGGATTTCAGCACCGTCGGCCTGCACGGCAAAGGTCAGGCAGGAACGTGCCGCCCGGCCATCCAGCATGACGGTGCAACACCCGCACACACCATGCTCGCAACCAACATGGGTGCCGGTCAGCCCCAGTTCGTGACGCAGAAAATCTGCCAGTAGCATCCGGGTTGACGCATCGCGGGTCACGGTCTCACCGTTGACGGTGACCGTGACTGAGCGGGTCGGGTCCGCCGAGTGATCAGGGATCGACGGCTTGATATTTGATGTGCTCACGTGCCCTGCCTTTCTGTCGCCCGCTGCCTGGCAATGCCCACCGCCCGGGTGAGCACAGTGCCGAGAACATGTTGGCGAAATGCTGTCGTCGCATGGGAATCGTCTGGCGCCGTAACAGCCGGTTTAGCTGCCTCCGCCGCTGCCTTGATCGTGGCTTCACCCAATTGCCGGCCTACAAGGGACGCCTCGGACTCAGGCAGACGAACGGCGCGCGATCCGATCCCACAGGCCGCCAGCGCAGCCTGCGTGCACGACCCGTCAGCGGCCAGCGTAATCAGTGCCGCCACGCCGGCAATTGCGTAATCACCATGGCGCCGCGTGAACTCCAGAAACGCCCAGCCAGTATTGTCGGCCAGCACAGGAAACCGCGCCTCGGTGACAATTTCTTCCGGTGCGAGCGAAGTTGTCATATGAAACTGGAATAGATCATCTGCATCGACGGTGCGCACACCGTCCGGCCCATGGGCAATGACCCGCCCGCCGGTCGCCAGTAATACGGCCGGCATTTCGGCCGCGGCGTCCGCATGGGCAAGGCTCCCCACGATGGTGCCGCGATTGCGGATCGGGACATGCGCCACGTTTTGCAGGGCTTCACGGATCAACGGATTGGCGCGATGAACAGCATCATCAAGCTCGACATCACGTTGCCGAGCCATGGCGCCAATAACAACGTCGCCATCCTCTACCCGAATGCCTCGCAACGCCTCGATGCCGCTGATATCAATCAGTGCACCGGGATTGGCAATCCGGAAGTTCATAGTCGGAATCAGGCTTTGCCCGCCCGCGAGAATGGCCGAGTAATCGTGTGCAGCCCGCGCTGCAACAGCCTCCTCAATGGTCGTCGGGAAGATATACTCAAACAGCGGCGGCTTCATCGTCTCCCGGTCTCGCTACAGCATCCCAACCTTCATCCGGGTCAGTCCAGCCTTCAGGCCGGTTGATCCCGTTGCTCGCATTAACGGCGTGGAAATAGTCGCCGCGATCGAACATTGGAAGAGTGCCTCGTTCACTTTTTAGTTTGGCGCGCAGAACCTGCGTGCCCTGTTTATCAACAGTATAACCTGCATCACTTTCTGTCAGTACCACACCGTAGTCATCACGCGCCGAGGCAATGGAGACCAGCCCACACTCCACGTCATAGCATACCATCTCCACCTCGCGATCAAGTGGGTCACCCCACCCGCCGCCACCTGTGGTGACAAGGCGAACAACCGATCCAGCCTCCACTTCAATGTTATCTGCCATGCCAGGAATGGCAGCTGTCTCACCGCCCGCATGATCGACCTCCACACCATAGGTCTTACCGGCCTTCCCGCCGTTGACACCATAGGTATTCAACAATGTGCGATCCGCGTTGGACAGCAGACGAGCGCCATCCAGTAGGCGGATATGCTTGTCATAGCCGAAACCGCCGCGCCGATATCCGGCGCCGCCGGAATCAGTCGCCAGGCCAAGTTTTTCGACCATAACCGGATAGCGTTGTTCGGAAAATTCCGCCGGCAGGTTCCGCGAATTCGGCACAATGTGCACCACATCGCTGCCATCCGCCCAGGGGCGGCCCGGCCCGCCGCCACCCAGAACCTCGCGGAACAAAAAGAAGTCGTTCGCCGATTTACCGCCGTGCAGACCCCAGATGCGGATAGTTTCGTGGTCCGCTGGCATTTGTCCGCCGGTCGCCTTGGACAGGCATGCCGCAAAAATACCCAGCGAACGCAGCAGAATGAAAAACCGCAACCCTGTCGGCTTGCC
>JABJCZ010000278.1 GCA_018668475.1 Alphaproteobacteria bacterium
GCGGGATTGCTGCCCAATTGTTCCATGGCGCCGGCGGTTGCATCCAAAACCCCGTCGAGCGCGCCGCGCCAGCCAGCGTGAGCCGCCGCAACGATGCCGGCCTCGTGATCAGCCATCAGCACGGGCGCACAGTCGGCGGTCAACACGCCAAGCGCAATGCCAGGCGTCTTGGTGACCAGTGCATCAACGCGGGGGCGGTCATTTGTGTCAAAAGGTGCGTCGACAATCAGCGCCGTCGCGCTATGCACCTGCCAGCCCGTGCAAAGCGCACTGCCGCCAAGCCCCAGTTGCGCTGCCGCCCGAAGCCGGTTCTCCTGCACCGCACCAGCGTCATCATCCGAGCCGAGACCACAATTAAGCGACGCATAGCGGCCTTCGCTAACGCCGTCGTGACGGGTAAAAAAACCGTGACGCACGCGGGGTTCGCGCCCCGCGTTGGCCCGGCCGGTGCCGGCGAGGGACGCGTGGGTCAGTATTTTCATGTCGGCTTGCCTGCGGCCGTCATCGTTTCAAAACCGGGTGGTACGGGGGCGCCCGGTGGCGTCATGGCCAACACCTTGAAGAGCGCACCCATTGCGTCGTTATCGATCAACCGGTGCAGTGCGGATTCAATATCCTGCGCGGCGCCGGACGACGCGTTCTTCATTAGCAAACCGGCGCGGGCCTCGATGCCGATCCGAGACAGAAAACGCCCTTGTGCGAGCGGGCCGTGGGGGGTCGCCCCGGCACTCTCACACACATTTCTAATAGCCTCGAAGTCCACGTGAGACGTGAGGTCCGCCAGACCGGGGTCGGCCAACACCGGATGCGGGCGATGGTCTCGAACCGCTTGCAAAGTATTTCCGGGCGCGCTCCGCGTGTGGCCATAGTCTATCACCAGTGCCGCACCTGTCTCGCTCAGCAGCTTTGTCGCTATGGCTGTTGTGGCTTCGGCGCGGCGGGCGGAGCGCTCAAATATAGCGCCAGGCGGCGCGTCGAAATTTGGGGGCGGCGTTGTTGGGCTATCAGCGACAGCGAAGATCAGCTGATCATCGGTGTCGAGCGCCACTTGCCGTTCATGCCATGCTGCGTCGGCCTTGCGTACGATCTGTTGAACCGGCAGGGCGTCCAGAAACTCGTTGGCAACGATGATGGCAGGCCCGTCAGGCACGCCGTCCAAATCATCATGCCAATGAACAGTGTCGTCCGGCAAAGCCGCGTGCTGGGCAGCGCGCAAACGAGCGCTGGTTTCAACAAGTCGAATATCCAGGGCTTCGACGAATCCTGGCACGGACTTGGCGGCGCGTACCATGTCGACCATAAGTGTCCCGCGTCCCGGCCCGATTTCGACTAACTGGACCTGGTCAGGGCTGCCCATTTGCTGCCAGACAACTCCAGCCCACAACCCGAGCATTTCACCGAACATCTGGCTGATCTCTGGCGCGGTCGTAAAGTCGCCACCGCGCCCGATTGCATCGCGGGCGTGATAGTAGCCGTGTTCGGGATGGGCGAGTGCAAGGTCCATGAACTGTTCCACGGTGATCGGCCCATCGCGGGTGATCATGGTACGGATCAGGCTTTCAAGCGGTGCCATGGCTTCGCCTGCGGCGTTAGGGGGTCGCGCGCTTTTTGCGCGCCATCACAACTAGGGTGATGCCGAGGGCCAGCATCGGCAGGGAGAGCACCTGGCCCATGGTAATGCCTGAGAACAGGAATCCGAGGAAGCTGTCGGGCTCGCGAAACAGCTCGACAATAATCCGCGCGCAGCCATAGCCGATAAGGAACACGCCGGTCAGTGTGCCTGGCAGTCGCCATGCTTTCAGGCCGAAGGACAAGCCGGCCAGAATAATGAACAGCAGCAGTCCTTCGAGGGCCGCTTCATACAGCTGGCTCGGGTGACGCGGCTCAGGCCCGCCACCGGGAAACGCCATGGCCCATGACACATCACTTGCGCGGCCATAGAGCTCGCCGTTGATAAAATTTGCGATACGACCGAAAAACAGTCCGATGGGCACCGCCATTGCCACGCCATCGGTGAGGCGCAAAAACGGCACCTGAGTGCGGCGGGCAAAGATGATGAGCGCGGCCAGTACGCCCAGTAGCCCGCCGTGGAACGACATGCCACCGCGCCAAATCACCAGAATTTCGCTCGGGTGCGAAATGTAGTAACCGGGCTGATAAAACACCACGTAGCCAATGCGTCCGCCAAGCACTACGCCGAGGGTGCACCAGACCAGCAAGTCATCTACTTGGCGGATTGTCAGCGCGGCGATGTCGCGTTTGGCGAGGAGGCGAAGGTATTGCCAGCCGAGCATCAGGCCGGCGACATAAGCGAGCGCATACCATCGAATCGAAATTGGACCAATGGAGACAAGCACCGGGTCAATACTGGGAAACGCGATGGCGAGGGTCATCGGTAGGGGTCATCCTGGCTTAAATATGAAGTGACATATTCTCGCACGCCGTCTTCAAGAGACGTTGACGAGCGATTGTAGCCGGCGGCTTGCAGGCGTTCCATACGAGCCTGGGTGAAATACTGGTAACGCGGCCTGAGCTCAACCGGCATGTCGATATATTCAATATTGGGCGGCGTGCCAAGAGCCGCATAGACCGCTCTCGCCAGGTCGTCAAAGCTGCGCGCTTTGCCGGTGCCGACATTAAACAGCCCTGAAGCGTGTGGGTTATCAAACAACCAAAGCATGACCGCGACACAATCACCAACCCAGACGAAGTCCCTGAGCTGGCCACCATCGGCATAATCAGGGTGGTATGACTTGAAAAGCCGCA
>JABJCZ010000029.1 GCA_018668475.1 Alphaproteobacteria bacterium
GCTCCGCTACTGAAAAATGGCGAAATGCCTATTAACCGGAGGCAAATACGATGGCCCATTCAACTTCAGCCGTCAGTGCGATGGCCCAGTTTCCAGCACCCAGCGCAGACCTTGCATTGAGCATTGGCCTGGTCGCCGACCGCTTGATCAGCACCCTCAGAGAATCAGCGAGAGGCGTAGGTGGCACCCAGCGCGACTTGCTTGAAGGCGCGCTTGCTGCTGCCGCAGAAGCAGAGCAACGCATAGCCGAACAAAGCCGGCGGATCGAAGTTCTGGAAGCCCTGGCGATGACCGACGAAGTAACCGGGCTCGCAAATCGACGTGGATTTGACCGGGAACTGCACCGGGCATTGGCTAACGCGCGGCGCTATGGCGAGACGGGTATTCTCGCTCTCACTGACCTCGACGATTTTAAGACCGTCAACGACGTATACGGACATCTCGCCGGGGACCGCGTCTTGCGGGCCATGGGCCAGCTGCTACTCAATCATGTGCGCGAGAACGATTTTGTAGCCCGCCTTGGTGGTGACGAATTCGCAATTCTGTTGCCGCACTCCGAAAATGATGGTGGACGGCGGCGTATTCAGGCAATTGGCGACGCACTCGACCATCACTTTGTCGATTATGGGGGCGTAAGCATTCCTGTCCGTGCCAGCATCGGGACCACCAGTTACGGTGGCGAGGAGGCTGCCGACAGCCTGATGCGCCGGGCCGACGAAGCGATGTATGAGGCTAAGCGCATTCGCGCCGTGCAGAATCACCAGCACGCGGCCGACAAGATGCTACTCAACCGCTTTAACAGCGCCGCCGAGTAGGAATTATTCCGCCGGGGCTGGCAAGCCAGCCAGCCCTTCGTTATCCTCCCGCCGGCAGCAAGACTGGCAGCTTAAGCGGAGGGTGCAATGAGCGGACGCGTAAACGAACGACTGGCAGAATTGGGTATATCCCTGCCCGAGCCGCCGGCTCCAGTGGCGGCCTACGTTCCCTTTGTTCAAACCGGAAACCTGGTGTTTATCGCTGGGCAGGTCTGTTTTATCGGCGATGACCGGTCGTTGAGCGGCAAGGTCGGTAAAACCCTGTCAGTGGACCAAGGGTACCAAGCCGCCCGCAACTCCGCGCTCAACACCATTGCCCAATTAAAAGCCGCCTGCGACGGCAACCTTGATCGGGTGAAGCGATGCGTGAGCCTGCGGGTATTCATTGCATCACCCGGCGAATTTACCGATCACCCGATTGTCGCCAATGGCGCGTCTGATCTTGTAGGCGAGGTTTTCGGCGAAGCTGGCAAACATGCCCGCGCTGCCGTCGGCGCACCTGCGCTGCCGCTCGACTGTGCAGTTGAGGTCGAATCTGTCTGGGAAATTGACTGAGCATGCTGTCATGAACGGTGCTGAGGCCCTGGTCCGGACGTTGTGTGCCCATGGGGTAACAACGGTTTTTGGTGTTCCCGGCGAAAGTTACCTCTCGGTTCTGGAGGCCATGCGCGAGCACCAGGACACTTTGCGGTTTATCAATACACGGCATGAATCCGGAGCAACCTTTGCCGCTGATGCTTACGCGCGGATGCACGGCACGCCGGGTATTGCCTTTGTGACTCGCGGGCCGGGCGCGACCAATGCCGCTATCGGCATTCACACCGCGAAACAGGACTCAACACCGCTGGTCATGTTTGTTGGCCAGGTGCCAACCCGGCAACTCGGTCGGGAATCCTTTCAGGAAATAGATTACACGCGCATGTTTGGCGAGGTCGCCAAAGCCGTGATTGAGCCCCTGCAGGCCAGTGAAATGGCCGCCGCGACGGCACAAGCCCTCGCCATCGCTATGGACGGCCGGCCCGGGCCGGTCATTGTTCCTGTGCCAGAGGACGTCGGCACGGACGACGCCGGCGACGCCCCCTTGCCGACACCAACTGCCCGGCGAACGATTGTGCCGGACCAACAGTCAATCGAGGCCGCCGCCAAACTGATATCAGAGGCCAAACACCCCGTAATTCTGGCTGGTGAAATGGTCAATTTTGAGCGCTGCAACGACGCGCTAACCGCGCTGGCGGAGCAGATTGGTGCCGGCGTTGTTGCCGGGTTCCGCCGACAAGGTGTCATCGATTCCAACCACCCGGCTTACCTCGGGCACTTCGGGCTGGCGCTCGCCAAACATCAGCAGGAATTCTGGCAGGACGTGGATCTGGTTATCGGCCTCGGTAGTCGTCTGGATGCGGCGACGTCCCTGGACTTTGACCTCGTCAGACCAGACCAGATTCTGGTGCAAGTTTTTCCCGATGCCGAGGGGCTGGTTCAGAACGGGCCGGCGATTGCCATTCAGTCCGACACCGCTCCGGCGATCGACGCGCTCGCGGCGCTTTTACCTGGCTCACCGCCAGCAGCACGATTGGTCTGGCGTGACCACGTGAATACCATTTATCGAAACTGGACTGCCGCCGAGGCCAATCCCTCGCTCGGCACCGTGGATCTGGCAGCCGCGGCCAGCACCCTCGGCTCGGTAATGCCAGATGACGGGATATTGACCTGCGACGCCGGAAACTTTTCCACCTGGTTTCAGCGGCACAGCCAATTTCGCCATGCCCGCGCACTTGCCGGGCCGGCGGCCGGGGCCATGGGATATAGCGTGCCCGGCGCCTTCGGCGCCAAGGTTGCAGAACCGGCGCGCACGGTGGTTGCCGTTGTCGGCGACGGCGGTTTCATGATGACCGGGCAAGAGCTGATATCTGCCGTTGAAAACGACGTGCCGATTGTCGTCATCGTTTGTGACAATTCGGCCTACGGCACTATCGCTATGCACCAATATGTGCGCTATGGCGCCGGCAGCCAATACGGCACCCTGAGCCGCAGCCCCGATTTTGCCGCCGCCGCACGGGCCTGGGGGGCGCGGGCCTGGACCGTGAGCGAGACTTCAGGATTTGAGCCGGCGTTGCGTGAGGCCCTGGCCTGCAAACAGCCCGCGCTTATTCACCTGCTGACCGACCTGCGCGATCTCAGTGGATCAGGCCTGAAAATGGACGACGCCTGAGTATCTAGCCCCTTGTCATCAGGCACGCCCAGCTCAACATGATAGGCTCGGCCTTCAGACAACCCATCACACCTGCCGGGGCGCATGAACACAACGATATCTGACACGCCTGAATCCGATAGCGCCGAAACGGATCGGCTCGTCGTCGAGGTCGTGACCTCGATGCGGGATGTGCGCGCCGAGGATTGGGACCGCTGCCTTGGCTCTGATCACCCGTTCATGCGCCATGCGTTTCTTTGTGCGCTGGAGGACAGTGGGTCGGCCGTTGCCGAGACCGGCTGGCTCGGCCAACACCTGTTACTGAAAGATGACGGCGCGCTGATCGGTGTCA
>JABJCZ010000279.1 GCA_018668475.1 Alphaproteobacteria bacterium
ATGTTTCCGGTACCGCTGGAGACCATGCGCGCCAAACTGAATTTCGAGGATTTCGTCTCCGGCGACACCATCGACCTGACCGATGAGATCAGAGTGCGCACCTGCGTTCTCAATCATCCTGACGGGGCGACCGGTTATCGCGTTGAATATAAAGGACAATCAATCTGTTACGTGACTGATACGGAGCACGTGCCAGGTGAACTGGACGAAAACATTCTGGGTCTCATCGAAGGTGCCGATATCGTCATCTATGACTCGACCTATACGGACGACGAGTTTCCCGCGAAGGTCGCCTGGGGCCATTCGACCTGGCAGCAGGGTGTAAGACTCTGCCAGGCGGCAAATGCCAAATCACTCGCGATCTTCCACCATGATCCCGACCATGAAGACGACTTCATGGAAAGAATCGAGGAATCAGCGCGGGAAATGTGGTCTGGCGCCTTTGTGGCCCGTGAAAACATGCGGATTACGCTGTCCTGACCAACGAGGGTCTTATTACCCTTTAGAACGCCTGGGCGCTTCCAGGGCATCCTCCGCCACCCAAGCCCATGAAACACCATCAAATTATGCCTCCAGAGGGGGTTGATGCCGTCATGCAAATCACGCATGATGTCCGTCACAGGTGGGGATTAAAAAGTCTTGGGGAGTGCTTCGATGCATATACTAACGAGGCGTCTGGTTGTGCCGTTCATGGTCGCCGCATTTTTTGCCGTGATCGGAACAGTGGCCTTCGCAGACAAAGCCAGTGCCGAGCCCTTTAATCAGGGACCAGCCAAATGCTCGGAATGCCACAAGGCAGAAGCCGAGATATGGAGCGGCACCAAACACGCCAAATCGTTCAAGACCGTGCACAAGGCCGATAAAGCCAAGGCGCTTGCCAAGGCTACTGGCAACAAGAGCATGAAGAAGAACGAAACTTGCGTGCAGTGCCATTACACGCTGGTCGCGAAAGAGGCCGGCAAAAAAGCTAAACCAAAGGCTGGCCCGTCCTGCGAAAGCTGCCACGGCGCCTCGTCTGACTGGTTCGCGATCCATAACGATTATGGCGGACCGAGCGTCAAGGCTGACCAGGAAGATGCCGCTCACAAGGCTGGCCGTAAGGCTCAGGCCACCGCTGCCGGCATGCGCTGGCCTTCGGACCGCTACGGCATTGCCGAAAACTGCAATGCGTGCCATGGCCTAGCAAACCCCGGTGTTGCTGGTGACAAGCTGGCCATCATGCTTGATGGCGGCCACCCGGCGAACGCCAACTGGGAATATGTTGAATATAGTCAGGGCAGTATCCGTCACCAGTTCTACCCGCCCGACATGACCACGAACGGCGAGATGGACGGAGCCGCCCTGAGCCGCGCCTTTGTGATCGGCCAGGCTGCGAAGCTGGTCTCCGCAACTGCCGCGATGGGCAATTCGGATTCGGCCAAATACAAGGAATTCCAGGTAGCACGTGCCGCAGCGGCGCGAACCGCACTTGCCGGTGTTGATGCAGCAGCAGCCCTGCTCGCCGACCCGACCCGAGACAACGCTGTGGCCCTGGCTGCGGCGATTGATGGTCAGGATCTGTCGGGCGCCGTCGGGGGCATGTTGCCTGGGACCTATAAGTAAGTAGAAGATAAGCTGCCGCGCCGTCCTGTGGGGGACGGGCGGCGGCCAGTTTTACGGCAAGCAATTACACGAAAACACGTATGCAAAGCGTGGCGGTTGTCGGCCTAAAGGGGTTGGCCGGAAATTGCGCAGAAAACGGGAAATTGACTGGGCGGTTTCGGCATTACATTGCTGGAACCGCTTGATCGTGTGTAAGGGCCATAATGGCCCGGCACCAGAGACGTCAGGGGAGGCGAAGACTTGGCTACCGTCGCAATGATGGCGCGCCCCCAACGCTGGGAGGCGCCTTTCGGCCCGGATATGACCGCGGCCGATGTGGAGCGCTTGCTCGGCTTGACCGAGTTTCAGGCAATCGACAACGACAGTTTTCCGAAGCACACGCCGCTTGAAGGCGTTTTGCAGAACGATACTCGCATCATGAAGTATCGGCCGGGCGACATTGTCGTGCGTGAAGGAGAC
>JABJCZ010000280.1 GCA_018668475.1 Alphaproteobacteria bacterium
CTGGTGCCGCTGATGGTGCTGATGTCGTTGCGGGCAAAGGCCAAGAACCCGACCGGCAAAAATATTCGCGAATTGTTTTGTGTTCCGCCTGAGCGGGAACGCCGATATTTCGATCCGCGTGGCGGCATGAACAAGATCTTCTTCTGCATCGACCGAGTGTTGAAGGCCTACGAGTGGATGCTGCCTACAGCGCTGCGGAAACGCGCCATTGCGTCCGCCCTTCGCTGGTGCATGCCACGGCTGAACGGCGAGGATGGTTTGGGGGCTATCTTTCCGCCGATGGCAAATCTGCTCATGGTTCTCGATACGTTGGGCTATGAGCGTGGGCACGAGGTCCGCGATATCGTGCGGCGCTCGATCGACCAATTGCTGACGGAGCCCGATGGCGATACGCAATATTGCCAGCCATGTATGTCGCCTATTTGGGATACCGGTCTGGCCGCCCTTGCCATGCTTGAGAGTGGAGAAGAGGGTGACGGCGATGTTCTGGCTGGGACGATGGACTGGATGGTTGAGCGCCAGATACTCGATGTAAAAGGTGACTGGGCGGATTGGCGCCCGGATATCTCGCCTGGCGGTTGGGCGTTTCAATATAACAACGACCATTACCCTGATGTGGATGACACCGCCGTCGTCGCGATGGCGCTGCATCGTGCGGACCCCGACAAATATGCCGAACCCATCCGGCGCGCACGCGACTGGGTAATCGGTATGCAGAGCGAGAACGGCGGCTGGGGCGCCTTCGACGCTGACAACGAATTCTACTATCTTAACTACATCCCTTTTTCTGATCATGGCGCCTTGCTGGACCCGCCAACGGCCGATGTCAGTGCGCGGTGTATAAGTTTTCTCTGTCAGATTGGTGATGCAGGGTATCCTGGTGTCACCAAGGCGGTGCAGTATTTGCTCAAAGAGCAGGAAGATAACGGCGCATGGTTCGGCCGTTGGGGGACCAATTATATTTACGGTACCTGGTCGGCTCTTTGCGCCCTGAATGCGGCGGGTGTTGATCCCGCTTCGCCAGCGGTGCGCAAGGCGGTTGCCTGGCTCAAGTCAAAGCAGTTGCCAGATGGTGGTTGGGGCGAGACCGGCGACAGTTACACGCCTGAGCGCATTGACCAGTCCTTTGAAAAGTGCAGCACACCATCACAGACCGCTTGGGCTGCGCTCGGATTGATGGCCGCAGGCGAGGTCGACTCCGACGTGACTCGCAGGGCCATTGGGTATCTTCTCGATGCGCCGCGCACTGGTCCCAAATGGGATGAAGAGGAGTACACGGCGGTCGGGTTTCCACGGGTCTTTTACCTGCGATACCACGGCTACAGTGCCTACTTCCCGCTTTGGGCGCTGTCGCGTTATCGGGCGCTCAAGCAAAGTAATGAGCGCCTGCCGAAATACGGCATGTAATTGGTTGTGCCCTGATCATGGCGGGCATGTTTTCGACCTCTGACCGCCTGGGTATTGTTACTGGCCTTGCCGCCGAAGCTCGGGCGATTGGATCCGCCAGTCGGCTAAACATCGGCCTGTCGGCTGCTAACCCGACACGCGCGGCCGATGCCGCTCGAAAACTGATTGCTGAAGGTGCTACGGTTGTTGCCAGTGTCGGCCTCGCTGCTGGCCTCGATCTCAACCATGCTCCCGGGACAATCATCATCGCTGATCGTGTTGTTGCCTGGACCGGCGCGTTGCCGACATCCGGTCCGCCAGCTGAGAATCCTGGCTTCTCCGTCGCACCACGACTGACGACAGCACTAGCCGAAGCCCATGGCGACGGGGCAAAGGTAGGGACACTGGTCGGTCTCAACGAGGCCGTCACCTCACCTGATGAAAAGCTTGCGCTGATGCGCCAGACCGGCGCCGCGGCGGCGGATATGGAATCACATATTGTGGCGCAAGTAGCGGAAGAGGCAGGCGTGCCATGGTTTGCGGTACGCATCGTCGCTGACCCCTCAAATCGCAGAGTTCCGCCAGCCGCTCTTGCCGCTCTCGGTGCTGAGGGTGATGTTTCGGTCAGGAGGGTTCTGAAGGCATTGGCGCGCAGCCCAGGCGATTTGCCGGACCTGTTGTCACTTGCATTGGATACCGCCCAAGCTATGCGCCAATTGAAGCGCGCTGGCCGGGTAATTCGCGCGGAGTTCGACTAAGGGCGAAAGGCCGGCGACGTATTAGGACGTCGCTTCGGCGCGTTCGATTTCTGCCAGTTTCTGCTCGACGTGTGCCTCGTGCATATCTTCGGGCGGGCGGGCATATTGCAGCGGAATTTCGGGTGCCATCGGACCGGAGGTTCGAACGCCGCGCAACCGCACGAGCAAGCCTTTCCAGGGGC
>JABJCZ010000004.1 GCA_018668475.1 Alphaproteobacteria bacterium
ATGACGGGCACACCACCATGTTGCTTGGCGCGGCGCGCTATCTCGCAGAAACCCGCAATTTCTCCGGCACGGTTCATTTCATCTTTCAGCCAGCGGAAGAGGGCGCCGGCGGTGCCAAAGTGATGATGGACGAAGGCTTGTTTGAAAAGTTCCCGGTTCAAGCCGTTTATGGCCTGCATAACTGGCCGGGGCTGCCGACCGGGCAATTTTCGGTTCGCTCAGGCCCGGTCATGGCAGCGGCTGATTTTTTCGAAATCACCATCACGGGTAACGGCGGCCATGGCGCCATGCCGCACCTCGGCCATGACCCGGTTATTGCGGCATCGCAGATCGTCACCGCCGTACAGACTATTGTCAGCCGCAATGTCGATCCACTGGAGGCCGGTGTAATCAGTGTGACCAAGATTCACGGCGGCGATGCCATGAACGTGATTCCGGAGAAAGTTGAACTCGCCGGCACGGCGCGCGCCTTCAAAAGCGACGTTCGTGACCAGATCGAGAACGGGCTCAATCGCATCGCAACCAACGTTGCCGCGGCTCACAATTGCGTGGCCGACGTCAATTACACCCGCAATTACCCGGCAACCGTCAATTCCGTCGGCGAAACCGAGCTGGCCGCCGCGGCCGCTGCGGCCGTTGTTGGTGCCGAAAACGTCCGGCGTGATCTCGCCCCCTGCATGGGTTCAGAGGATTTCGCCTTTATGCTGGAAGAGAATCCCGGTTGTTACGTCTGGATGGGCAATGGCCATGGCGAGGGTGGCTGCTTTCTGCACAATCCGGGCTATGACTTTAACGATGAGACGCTGCCCGTCGGTGCCAGCTATTGGGCAAAATTGATCGAAAACCTGCTGCCGAAGGCGGCCTGAGCGGGCGAGAAGCCATTCTTCTGGGGTTGAGGCCGGTCTAGCCACATCTGTTGCTTGACAATCGGCCCTCTCACAGGCTTTTCTCCCCTCCGGCGTCGGGCGGCCTGCTACCAGGTGGCTGCCGACACTGATTTGTGGATACATGCGGCTGTGGCGGAACTGGTAGACGCGCAGCGTTGAGGGCGCTGTGGGGGAAACCCCGTGGAGGTTCAAGTCCTCTCAGCCGCACCATCCCCTGATCAGAGTTTCTGGCGCGCGTAAGGTCGCGGCTGTGGCGGAACTGGTAGACGCGCTAGATTCAGGTTCTAGTGGGGGCAACCCCGTGGAGGTTCGAGTCCTCTCAGCCGCACCATTTTCTGCCGGCCCTGTTGCCTGCCTGGCCCTTTTCTCCCCACCCGAATTTAGTGGTTCGCGCGCGCTCTAGGCGCCGGAATTTGCGCCGGCAACCCGATCCGCGAAGGCGGCCAGTGTTGTGTTGAACTTGTCGGCGTCTTCCCAGAACGGGCAGTGGCCGCAGTTCTCGAAGGTCACCAGCTCGGCGTCAGGCGCGTTATCGGCAATCCAGACGCTGGAGTCGTAGGGGCAAATGGCGCTTTGGCGACCGGCCATGACCAGCAGCGGCGAATTGAAGCGGGCGATGTTGTCGCGCCAGTCCTGCGCGCGGTGGTTCAACATCAACGTCGCTGCCGTTTCGTCCGGGCATTTGTAGGCCTCGTCCTTCATCCAGGCGATGTCGGCGTCGCCCGGGGTCGCGTGGAACATTTTTGGTACGAAGGCGTCCACCAGTCCGGCCCGATTCTCCAGAATCATGGAGACGTCGGTTGATGTTTCTGCCGTTACGCCGGGCACGCCCAGCTCCCAGCCATCGCGGTTGGAATTTTTTGGAGTCTGGTCAATAAAGGCGAACCCGGTGGCGCGGTGGGCGCCAAACAGGCCGTGGTAGCTCATCAATACCGAGGCGCCGAGGGACCAGCCAACGAGAATGGCGTCTTCAAGCTCAAGTGCATCCAGCAGATCAACCACATCCTTGGAATACCGCGGCATCCGGTGCCCGAAATCGACCTTTTCGGACTGCCCGTGGCCCCGCAGGTCCATGGCGATCACCCGGTGATTGGCGGCCAGCGCTGGAATATTGCGGTCAAACAGCCGGGTAGACATGGTCCAGCCCGGAATTAACACGATCGGCCGACCGGTGCCGGTGTCCTCATAATGAATATTGGCACCATCTGACGTCAAAATAGTTGGCATGATAAGCATTTCTCGCAAAGGTGAGTTGTCTGGGCCCGGTTATAGTGATGGAGCGCGCGGAACTCAAGGGGTTTACAGGGTATATATGGTTAATAGAGGGCTGAAAATAAACAAGAAAATACCAAGGCCTCTGCTGTCGCACGTGTACCTGAACGTAACGTTCAGCGAACCTGCCAGCCCGTTTCAGAAGCGGGCTGCACATCCGGTGCGAGCCTGTTCTCGACTCTGAGGTGGCAACAGGCAACCATGCGAGCACTGGGCATGACTCGCTTGTGGTCGCGCACGCGCGCTCGAAAGAGGAACTGGGATTGATGTCAGCAAAAAGGACAGCCGCCGGAAAAAGGGCGGGGACAAAGACTGCGGCGCCGCGCAAGCGCCTGAGCCCGGAAGCGCGGGAAAAAATGATTGTCGAAGAGGCAATTCGTTATTTCGCCGAACACGGTTTTGAAGGTGATACCCGCGCATTGGCGAAGCGGATCGGCGTGAGTCAGGGCCTTATTTTTCGCTATTTTCCGACCAAGGCCGACCTGATCGAGCGGGTTTATCGGGATGTCTTTCTCAAGCGCTGGAACCCTGAGTGGGAAGACATGATCACCGACCGTTCACGCCCGCTAAAAGCGCGGCTCGTGGCCTTCTACGAAGATTATCATCGGACGGTGGACAGCTATGAATGGATCCGGGTTGCGCTGTTCTCGGCGCTCCGGGGTGAGCCGATCATGGGGCGTTATCTGGTACTGGTGCGCAATCGTCTGGTCATCCCCATCGCCCGCGAGCTACGCGCCCACTATCGCCTGCCGGACCCGGATGACGTGCCGCTGCGCGCCCTTGAGCTTGAGCTGGTTTGGGATCTCCACAGCTTTGTTATTTACAATATGATCCGCCGCCATGTGTATGGCGAGGACAACGCGGCGTCCTACGATGGGGGCACAACCGATGCGCAAGAGGCCGCCATCGGCGCTTATGTGCGCACCTTCCTTGCTGGCGCCCGGGGGACCCTCAAGTCCATCGTTCTGAACGGCAAAAATGCTCCCATAAATACAAATTGAGCAATTGATCAATTAACGCTTGCCCATGTTCTTTTCGTGCCCTAGGCTCGCCGCAACTTGTTCAGATGATGGTTATGGAAAGGGAGCGGCATGGCGTCCTACCTCTGCGGTATTGATATCGGCGGCACGTTTACCGACTGCGTGTTGGTTGACGAAAAGGGCAAAGTAACCACGGCCAAGGCGTCCTCCACGCCGGGCAATTTCGCTGAGGGCCTGATGAACGCGCTTGCCGCTGCGGCCGAAAAGATCGGCTCCACCCCGGCGGAGATTGCGCGCGACATTACGATGCTGTCGCACGGCACGACTGTCGGCACAAACGCCATTATCCAGAAGCGCGGCGTCAAGGTTGGCCTGATTACCACCATGGGCCATAACGACGTCATCCACATCATGCGCGGCAGCCGCGGCCTGACCGGCCAGGACATCCGCCTGGTGGTGCATATCCCTGAAAGCAAGAAGCCTGATCCCATTGTGCCGAAGCGTCTTGTTGAGGGCGTGTCCGAGCGGGTTGACTGCTTTGGCAAGGAGATTGTGCCGCTCAATGAGGACGAGGCGCGCGAGTCAATCCAGCGCTTGCTCGACCAGAATGTTGAAGCGATCGCCGTGTGTTTCCTGTGGTCGTTCCTTGATCCGTCGCATGAAATGCGCGTCCGGGAGCTGATCGAAGAAATGGCGCCGGATATGTTTGTGACCTGCAGCAACGAACTCGTGCCGAAATGGGGCGAGTATGAGCGCACGGCTGCGGTGGCGTTTAATGCCTATATCGGTCCGCTGACCACCCGCTATATTGCGCGCGTCGAGGACGATGTGAAGAAAATCGGCTACGCCAATCCGCTGCAGATTACGCAGTGTGCGGGTGGCACCATCTCAGTCGAGAAAGCCATGGAAGCGCCGCTGCTGACCCTCGATTCCGGGCCGGTATCCGGTGTGACCGGTTCTGCTTATCTCGGCGATATGATGGGTCACAAAAACATCATTACCACCGACATGGGGGGCACATCATTTGATGTCGGCGTCATCCACGACGGGCATCTGTTTCTCGCCGATGCGACGGGGATTCTGCAATGCCTCAAAGCGGATTCGGGTGAGGTTGTCTTTCGCGAGCGGCTTGGTGGCAACCTGTGGGGATCGATTCTCCTGGCTGACGAAAAGCTCTACGTGAGTAGCCTGGAAGGCGACACGTTTGTGGTGAAAGCCGTGCCGAAGTTTGAGCTCATCGCAACGAACTCGACGGGCGAGGCAACTTACGCGGCGCTGGCTCCGTCGAATGGCGAGCTGTTCCTGCGGACTCACGGCCACCTTTACTGCATCGGCAGGTAGCGGCTGTATGGCTGCCGGACCAGACGCAGCTTGATCTTCTTGCCCTCGGACGGTTGAGCCTCTTCGAGCAGTTTCCCGGTCGTACGCAGCCACCAGATACTCTGGTTCCCTCGATATCCACACGCCCGAGGGCCAGTCATGCGCAAACGTCTCAATACATTGTCACGACCGCCTTTGCGCTGATGGCAAGGCGACGGAAACGCAATACGAAGCGGCCGGATCCACTCGAGTGCTGCGCGCAGCAAAATGTGAAGCAGTACCGCCGGGCATTAGGCAGTATGGGCTCGCAAACGAAGAAAACCAGAGCACCGGTGGCGGATAATCCGCTTCGGCCTTCAATTTCAGTCCGGAGAATCGGGCACAAACTCCTGGACGTCCGGGCATTCCGGAAACGCCGTGACTACTTCAAGTCTCAGGATGCAGGAATCGTGGGAAGGATGGCCCTGAGCTCGAAGTGCCATTTTGTCACGTGACGCTGTTTGCGGTGTCGCGATGCCCGGATCTGGCATCGGTCTGTCTAATCTTCGGAGGCGTTTCCCGCACCGTGAGCTATCTCTTTCTGGTTGGCTCCATAATTCGTGATTAAACAATGCCGAATTAGCCTCTCGAAGTCCGCAGTGAGAAGTCAGACGACTTCAGCCTACTGGAGGCAGCATCGTGAAAAGTTCCCACGTCACGACCACCCGATGCTACTGTCGGCGCGGAGCAGCGCTGGTGGAATTTGCGTTGATTCTGCCGCTGTTGCTGTTGCTGCTCGTCGGGTCGATTGAAATCGGACGCGGGATCAACGTCAGGAACTCGCTGGGTGAAGCTGCCCGGGCAGGTGCGCGAGTGTTTTCGATGCGGAAGGAGAAGGACGAGGCCGATGTGCGCGCGATGATCGATCAAATCATGTCGCAAGCCGGTTTGAAAAAATACACGGTAACGCTCGATCCGGATCCGTCCTCAGATATCAAACAGCTTGATCCAGTGACGGTCACAGTTTCGGTCGCAGCAGGCGATTCCAACTGGTACCCGACTCCCTGGTTTCTTCCGGACACATCGCGAATCAGCTCCAGCTGTTCGATGCCAGCGGACCTGGGGGAGGGATCCAAGGATGACAACTCGCCACATGTGGCAGAGGAAACGGATCCTTTGCGTGATGACGATCCTGAAGTGGAAGGAAGCGGTGTGACCGCTCAGGATCTGAAAGACCTCGAGGCAATAGTGCAGGAGCGATTAAAGGAAGCTCGCGACTTAAGAGAAAAAGCGGACAAGAAAGTCGCAGCGGCGGATGCTGCCGAGGCGAAAGCAAGAGAAAGTGGTAAGAAAAAGGACATTGAGTCGGCCAGAAAGAAGCGTCGTGATGCAGATGATGCGGTCAAAAAGGCGGAAGAGGCGGAACAACTCGCACGGGATGCTCTTAGGAAACTCACGTTGGAAACTTCGTCTTACAAGACCCCATAAAGATGACTTAATCGCTACCGCCTTCACGTAGACGTTTTGGTCCTATGGACCGCCCTGGAGAAGTGTAATGGAATTGATTCGGTCACAATCTCGTCCGCGCAGACGGAATCCAGCACGCTCCGCTCCAAAGAGACACGGCGCGACGATCGTCGAATTCGCTGTTGTCGCACCGCTGCTGTTTTTCATGATCTTTCTCTACATCGAATTCGACCGGTACATCCTCACCGTCCACGCGATGAAGGAAGCCGCTCGCGTTGGCTGTCGTGTGGCAATCCTCGACGGGGCGACACTCGAAGAGGTCGAAACCGAAG
>JABJCZ010000030.1 GCA_018668475.1 Alphaproteobacteria bacterium
AGCGAGCTTGAGGCGGGGAGTGACGGAAGCGAGATGCGGCCCACACCAATCCAGAAGAAGTGGCTGAGCCATGGCCTGACACAGGCCGGGGGAAAGTTGCCGCTGTTTGATGAAAACGGCCAACAGTTCAGCGCGCGCACGGTGCGCGCGTGCGTCAAGGCGGGGTGGGCAGAACCCTGGCGGCACAACCCGATCAAACCGGACTGGATGGTCTGCCGACTGACCGCGGCCGGCCGGCTGGTGACCGCCCCAGAAGAAATACTCCCGCAAAAAGAGGCTGAGCTGGTCAGTCGTACTTGACACCCCGGTGATCGCCGCTATGGTCCGCGCTTACCAATTTCACCCGTCGGTTTATGAGGCGCGGACATGGCCAAGGCCAACAGCATTATCATCAAAATGGTCAGCTCAGCTGGCACCGGGTTCTATTACACGACCCGTAAGAATCCGAGGCACGGATCTGAGAAGTTGACGTTACGCAAATACGACCCAGTTGCGCGCAAACACGTCGAGTTCAAGGAAGCCAAGATCAAGTAACGGGGGTTATCCCTCGTTTCCCGCTTCCGTCTGCATTTTCGGTTCACCAGCGTCTGACACATCCGCGTCTGTCGGCACAGAGGCATCTGCTTCGCCGGCAACGCATATCCTGTTGCGCCCTGCCCTCTTGGCGGCGTACATAGCTTCATCAGCGCGCTGGACCATAAACTCAGGGTCTTCCTGGCGCTCAAACCCATGCGCAACGCCCACGCTTACAGTGACGTTCAGCGAAAGCTGACCGGCCGAGACGATAAACGGCGTCGCCGATATACACGCGCACAAGCGTTCAGCGACCCGCCTTGCCAGCGCAAGATCGGTATTGCTGATGATGACCAGAAATTCCTCTCCACCAAGGCGGGCCACCAGATCCTGACCCCGCAGTACATTCTGCAGACGCTGTGCAACCTCGCATAGAACCTCATCACCAATGCTATGCCCATGACTGTCGTTGACCTGTTTGAAGTGATCGATATCCACCATGATGGCGGCAACGTCAGTTCCGCCTTCACGCGAATCCCGCAAATTCTTCAAATGTGAAACGCCATAGCGTCGGTTGTACAGGCCCGTCAGACTATCGGTGATAGCCATGGTTGCCGTGCGCTGGAACGCACCCCGGAGATAGTCCTGATAGAGCTTGTATCTCAGCTGCGTGCGGATACGGGCCCTGAACTCACTCGGATCGATCGGTTTCATGAGGTAATCGTTGACGCCAAGTTCAAGCGCCTTGGCCAGTCGTGCAGTATCTCCATCCGCCAGGGTCGCAAGAATGGCGCAATGGCGAGATTCCTTTTGCGACCGCAATGCCGAACACAGACGAAGCGGGTCAGAACTCTCAAGCTCCAGACTCACGACGATGGCGTCAAATTCGCCCCCCGCGGCCAGACGTAGCGCTTCGTCGGCATCCGCCACCGTAACGACATTACTTACTTCGCCCAATACCGAGGTCGCAACGTCGGCATCATGTGGGTTGTCCTCGACGACCAGAAACTGGCGATCGGCGAGCTGGGTATGGCTATCAAAATCAAGGGCGGCGCCGCCCAGTTGCAACGATGTTTCTTCACGGACCTGCAACTCATCGAGTAACATTTTGATGCGCAGCAGAGATTTTACGCGTGCCATGAGCGCCACATCATTGACCGGCTTGGTCAAAAAATCATCAGCACCGGCCTCCAGTCCACGCACGCGATCCGCCTGCTCACTCAGTGCGGTCACCATGACAACAGGCAGGTGGCGATGGCCTGGCAGCTCACGAATAGCACGACAGACCTCAAACCCATCCATGCCTGGCATCATCACATCGAGCAATACAATATCGGGGTTCTCTTCCGTGATCCGCCGGAGAGCCTCCTCGCCATTGGTCGCCGACAGGACGTCGTAGTATTCCGCCGTCAATTTCGCCTCAAGGAGGCGAATATTGATATCAACGTCATCAACAACAAGAATACGCGCAGACATCTATTTCGCACCCACGAAATCTAGTCGGGCAAAGGGATTGCACGCCTGTTCCGGCACACACCAACGGACACAAACCACTGCTGCAGCGCAAACTTTCCCTCTACAGCCTCGCCCTGCACACCGTATATCTCCTACCCTGAATGAACCACGTCTAATGAATATGTTAGAAGCCTCTCTTGCGCCATAGGATATTGGCACATATCGCATACTGAGACGTTAAAATGCGCATCGGAATTGACCTCGGCGGAACCAAAACGGAAGCCATGGCGCTTTTGCCAGATGGCACCGCCACAATCAGGCGCCGAACTGAAACTCCCAAACACCAGTATGCGGCGACGATCGACACAATTGTCGGCCTGGTCAGAGACATTGAGCACGAAACCGGCCAAAGCGGCACCGTTGGCGTCGGGGTGCCCGGCGCCCTGTCCCCCGGCAGTGGCACCCTGAAGAATGCCAACTCTACCTGGCTTATTGGTAAACCGTTTGACCAGGACCTCAGCCACGCCCTCGAACGCCCGGTTCGACTGGCGAATGACGCTGATTGTTTTGCCTTGTCAGAAGCGGTTGACGGTGCCGGTTCAGGTCACCGCGTGGTGTTCGGTGCGATTTTGGGTACCGGCGTTGGCGGTGGTGTTGTTGTCGGTGGGAAATTACTTTCCGGGTCCAATGCGCTTGCCGGTGAATGGGGACACAACCCGTTGCCCTGGCCAACCGATGAGGAACGCCCCGGGCCAAAGTGCTACTGCGGCAAAACTGGCTGCATTGAGACGTTTCTATCTGGCCCCGGGTTGGCCGCAGACCTCGCCCATCAAACGGGCAACGCCGGCCTAACGGCCGCAGAGATCGTCGCCGCTGCCTCGCAAAATGACGGCCCGGCCGCTCAGGTGCTTCGCCGCTATTGCGACCGGCTCGCCCGTGCCCTCGCGAGCGTCGTCAATCTGCTCGACCCCGACATTATTGTTTTGGGCGGCGGCCTGTCGAATACCGCAGCCCTGTACGACGAACTCCCGGCTCTTATGGGCACTTATGTGTTCGGTGATGATGCGCGCACGCCAGTGCGCCCGGCAGTTCATGGCGATTCCAGCGGTGTTCGGGGTGCCGCATGGCTCTGGCCAGACGCCGAAGAAAATGGCTAGTCAGCGCAATCAGCCTCGGGAATTGCTTCGTAGTCGATCAGCGTCGAATTGACCGCAAAACTCCCGTAGTCGATTAGGAAAGCCTGTGCGATGCCATTTTCAAACATACGCACACCGATCTCAAAATCTGGCTCCGAGGTCACTTTGTTGTGGGGGAAATAACCCATATGCAGCGGCCAAAGAGGCTCTGGCCGGCCGGAATGCAATGACAGGGCTTCCTCCTGACTACCAAAAAACGTCGCCACGGAATACGCCGTCTCGGCGCTGGAGCCATCAAAAAGTAGCGCCGAAAAATTCGTCTGTCCGGCCTGTGCTTGTTCAAGCATTAGCACAGCATATCGGGAGGGAAACAACGTAAGGGGCGGCAGAACCAACCGAACACCAGCGGGCTCATCAAATCGGACGATGCCGGCGCCGGCATCATCAACGGTTGCACGGCCCGACATGCGCTCAGTGGTAACTCCATCAGCCGCCTGCAGCATGGTGAAGTCAAAAAGGCTGCCATCGCTCGCCTCAAATGCCGAGAACAGCAGGGTCAGCGTCTGGGCACTGCCTTCGCTCTGCGCCAGTTCCATGGTCACACGCTGGTTGACGCGCCACCCGGTACAGGTTTTCGACCACTCGTAATACATCTCGCCACCGACGTCAGTAATGCCACTGGCCGATGCCGCATCGTGCAGGGACAATGCATAGATACCGCGGTGCGATTGCTGACTTGGCGCGACGACGGATGTAGCCGTTGCGGGCAGGGCACCAAGAAACATGACCACGAGAAACGCGGCCGCACCCGGCCCCATACCACACGCCATTTTCACGTGCCGACGCTTTCGATAGAATGTGGCGAGCGAGCAGCGCACGACTGACGCTATATCTCCCCGGCACTTATAAAAGTGGATACCCATGCCCGACAATAAAACCCTGCTGATTACGCGAAAAATGCCCCGCGCCGTCAATGAACGGGCCAGCCAAACCTACGACGTTCGCGGCAATGAGGCCGACACACTGTATGATTCCGCATCACTGGTAAAGCGATCAGATGGTGCAGATGGGTTATTGATCTGCCAGAACAACCTGCTGGATGCGGCAACCATCAACGCTCTGCCGGAAAGCGTGAAGATCGCCGCCTGCTACACGGCGGGCTACGAACATGTCGATGTTGCAGCGGCTGCCGCACGCGGGCTAATCGTCACCAACTCGCCCGACGCCGTGACCATACCCACCGCTGAAATCGCCCTGCTACTCATGCTTGGTGCTGCGCGACGCGGCGCGGAGGCAGACCGGATGGTGCGCGAGGGCCGGTGGTCGGGTTGGCACACCGAGTTCATGATAGGCGCCGGTCTCGACGGCAGGCGCCTTGGTATCATCGGCATGGGACGCATCGGCCAGGCGATCGCGACCCGAGCGCGGGCGTTCGGCATGGAGATTCACTATCACAATCGCTCACAGGTGAGCCCGGCAGACGAAGCCGGCGCAACCTGGCATAAGACCGCCGAGGGCCTGCTGGCCAACGCCGACATCCTCTCATTGAACTGCCCGTTAACTGACGAGACGCGCAATTTTCTGGATGCGCAACGCATTGCGCTACTGCCAGAAGGAGCCATTGTCATCAATACCTCGCGTGGCGATGTGATCGATGACGACGCCTTGATTAGTGCGTTGAAAAGCGGCCGGATCTCCGCCGCCGGCCTCGATGTGTTTCGGGGTGAGCCGGCGTTGAACCCCGGGTATGCGGGTTTACCAAACACCTTTCTTACGCCGCATATCGGCTCCTCGACCCGCGAGGGGCGCAACGGCATGGGGTATCAGGCGCTCGACAACCTTGATGCGTATTTTGCCGGCCGCCCCCCGCCTAATCGAGTGGCATAGGGCCACTTGGAACGCCGTTGCCAGACCGGCAGAAGTCAACCCGGCCCGGCGTACATGCACTCGGCAGTACTTTCCAAGGACCTCCCCATAAAAATATAAGGCATTGATTTAAAATCATTTTAATAGTTGGC
>JABJCZ010000281.1 GCA_018668475.1 Alphaproteobacteria bacterium
AACGGCGACCAGAAAGTTTTGAGGGTTATCTGATAGACGGTAAGAGAGCCCTCAATATTTTGGAAACACAAATTTTAAAAACGGGCGATTGGCTCGCGTTGGGGCGTGCCACGCTCGCGGACATTGCCTGTTATCCTTATGTGAAGCGGGCGCCGGAGGGCAACCTACCGCTCGATACCTACCCAAACGTTAGATCTTGGCTGACGCGCTGCGAAGCTCTACCAGGATGGATAGAGATCGACCCACAATAACACGCGACGGATCATGCGCTATCTTCAGGCTTTAACAATATTTTGCCAATTACGGTTCCGGCCTCCAGCATCTCGTGTGCTTTACGCGCATTGGCGAGTGGCAGGCGGGCGTGAATGCGTGGCTTTAACGCGCCTTTGGCCATAAGAACCATTACGGCTTCGGTTGCTTCAATGCGGCGCGGTTTGTCGTGATCGAAAGAATGTATTGAGAACGAGCGCATGCCGATTGAGTCGCCGAAACGATCCCGAATTGCACCTGCTAAATCACCGCCCAGCGGACCTGCAAGACGGCCGTAAACAATCATCGTGCCTAAGGGTGCCAGCATTGCTGCATTGTCGGTTGCCGCCGGGCCCCCTGCGGGGTCGAAAACAAAATCAACGCCGCGCCCACCCGTTGCTTCCTTCACCCGGGAGATCACATTATCTTTGCCGCGATCGACGACATGCGCCGCACCCATATCTTTGACAAATGCCCCTTTGGATGTGCCGCTTGCGACGCCAATAACCTTGGCACCGGCAATAAGTGCCAACTCAACAATAGCACTGCCGACACCTCCCGCCGCTGCATAGACAAGAACTGTATCACCGGCCTTTACCCGGGCCATATTCCAAAGCAGATGCCACGCAACTTGATAGTTAGCGAGCGTCGCGACTGCTTCCATATTTGCGCCATTGGGAATGGGTGTAATCTCATCAGCGCGGACCACGATTTCGTCGGCATAACAGCCTCCCCGATGTGGGCGCTCGCGCGCAGACACATATACCAGATCACCGACGGTCACGTTGCCAACATCAGGACCGATAGCAGAGACCGTCCCGCTCATCTCAGTGCCGGGAATACACGGCAACGGCGGCATCCAGCTATAAGCACCCGAGCGAATCAATACATCAGGAATCCCAACGCCAATCGAGTGCGCTTTGACGCGGATTTGCGCAGCACCGGGTTCGGGTAATGGAACCTCATGAACGTGTAAGACTTCCGGTGCACCGGGCTCATCAAATTGTACGATCTTCATGGATGGCTCCCTTGCGGCGAATTAGAGATAGTGTGCAAATCAAGTGGCTTTCCGAACCCGTTGACGATGCAGGATATAGATCCCGGAAACTACGACGATACTGATCCCCGCAACGGTCCCGGAATCCGGTATGTCGCCCCATACGAAGTATCCAATAACGGCAGCCCAAATAACACCTGAATACCGGAATGGTGCCACCAGGGCGGCTTCACCAAATCTGAATGTTTCGATCATCAGAAAATGAGCGCCACCGACCAAAAGGCCACTCAAGGCAAACCATCCCCAGTCAGCTAAGGGAACTGGCGTCCAAACAAACGGTGTCGTCGCCAAACCCGCCAAGGTGACGGCAAGAGACGTATAGAATAACAGCGAAACGGTGGTTTCTTTGGCACTCAAGTGGCGCGTCAAGATATCTCGAAACGCCCCTGTCAAGCTGGCTGCCAGGGGCAATAGGGCTGCCCATTGAATGAGCCCGCCGCCGGGTCGCATGATTACGATGATACCAATGAAACCGGCAAACACGGCCATCCAACGGCGCCAGCCGACCCGTTCACCGAGGAGCCGTGGTGCCAACGCAGTAACGAACAAGGGCCCAGCAAAAGTGATGGCGACGGCATCGGCGATCGGCAGGTATTTGAGGCTACTGATGAATAGGAACGTTCCAACAATTACCAATATGGCACGGATGGCATGGCCCTTCGGACTAATGACGCGCAGGGATTTCAATCCGCCGGCCCGCCAGATCAAAACGGCCAAGGGGAGGCCAATAAATATACCCCGGCAGAACAAGAGTTGTCCGACGTGGTAATTGCCCGTCATCCATTTCAGCACTGCATCATTACTGATCAGAAAAGCGGAGCCCAGCAGCATGCACACGATGGCCTTGCCAGGTGCCGAGGAGGCACGCCCCTTAAGGGTTGTCTCGGTCATAGATAGAAACTTCCTTCTAGCCCCAGTTTACGTTCAAGTGCTGAAAAGTTCACGCCTCTGCAAGCACCGTTACGCAGAGTAGCTCAAGACACGGGGCAATTATGCAGATGTGCGGCCACCATCGATCTTGAGACCGGTGCCGGTCATGTGCGGTGCTTCTCCACTGAGAGCAAAGGCAACTAAGGCAGCAAGCTCTTCCGGCATGGTAACTTCACCCATTGGTATGTTGCGCTTGCCGCGCTCAATATGACCTTCACGCGACGTTGTGCCCGGAGTCAACGTCAATCCTGGTATGATCGAATTGACACGAATTCCGTCGGGGGCCAGTTCAACGGCGAGCGCACGTACCATTTGTTGAATGGCACCTTTCGAGGCAACGTAGGCGGAAGCCATTGGACTTGGCCTGACGGCGTTCGATGATGTCGTCACAAAAAGATCACCGCCCCGCCCTTGTGCTTTCAAAACTCGCGTTGCAGCCTGCAGCGTGTGAAAGGTACCATGCAGATTGACGGCAATGACATTATGCCATTCTTCATGGGTTAATTCGAGAAAGGGCCTGCGCACAACCATGACACCAGCATTCGCGACGACAGCATCGAGATGACCAAATTTTCCCACCGTATCGTCCACCATCTTTTGCACTTGATCGGCATCGCGAATGTCAGCAGATAGCGCCACAAAACGGTCAACAAATCCGGCATCGCGCACCAGCGTCACTGTTTCTTCACGCATATCCGGGTTAATACCGGCAATAGCAACATTGGCGCCGTCGGCAAGCGCGCGCAACGCAATGGCCCGGCCGATCCCAACCTCCGCACCGGTCACCAGAACTGTCTTCCCGGAAAGATCGTAATGTCCCATACCGATTGTTTCCCTTCAGGCCGATGTCCGCCCAGCATCGACTTTGAGCAAGTTACCGGTCATGTGCGGCGCTTCATCACTCAATACGAAGGCTACGAATGCGGCCAACTCGTCGGGCTCGACAATCTCATTCATCGGGATAGATTTTAGCCCAGCCTCAACATAGCCATGCTGGCTGGTCACCGGCGTCGTCGCAGTCAGGCCAGGGACAATGGTATTTACCTTAATTTGATGCGGGGCTAATTCGACTGCTAGTGCGCGCATCATATTGTGCACACCGCCTTTACTGGCAACACAAGGCATTAGCCCACTGAGCGGACGAATCGCGGTCGACGAACCTGTCGCCATCAAGTTCCCACCGTCACCCTGTTCAATCAACACTTTAGTCGCCGCGTGCATAACATAGAAAACACCCGTCAGATTTACCGCGATAACGCGTTCCCAGTCTTCGACGTCCCAATTTCCAAAGGCCGTTTGCTCACAAAATACACCTGCATTAGCGATAGCCACATCGAGCCTGCCAAATTGTCGAACCGCGGTATCAATGGCTGTTTGAACGTCAGCGGCTTGCGTCACGTCCGTCGGCACACCCAACACACGCGCGTCCGCGCCGGCCGATTTACACTCCTCAACCGTCTTGGCCATCTGCGTTTCATCGATGCCGGCAATGACAACGGATGCTCCTTCGCCCAGGCAACGCAAGACAATGGCGCGACCGATACCACTTTCGCCTCCTGTCACCACGATGGATTTACCCGCCAGCCGGTCGCTCATACAGATCTCCACGATAAATTCTGCTTTGATAATTTCACGTGGCTTACTCCACTTACGCCGATGTTTCCGGCGTGTTGCCTTCTCCAAGGTCCCAGTAGAGTCCCGTCATTATCGGCATCGCCGTGCGGACTACAGACATGAGAAGATGCTCATCCGGCGCATGTTGAGAACACGCCGCATAAGAATGGGGAATCCAGATTGCAGGTATTTCCAGCACGTCGGTAAACACTTCGTTACAAATTGAGCCCCCCATGCTTGGAACGACGGCGGGTTCCTTCCCAATTGTACGTTCCATGGAGGCGTGGACCCACATGGCCCACGGATCGTCGGGCTCGGTTCTTGATGCCTCAAAGCCGCCGGCATTCACGGCGGGTGGCGGCTCTATCTGCACATTGTCAAATCCGTTCGCATCAAGATGTGCGCGTAGTGCAGGGATCATAGAGTCACGTTCCATCCCTGCGGTGTAGCGTAGCTGACAATGGGCGCGCGCATTTGGTGCTATTGCGTTGACGGGTCGTCTTGGATTGCCCGTTATCATTGCTAGAACGGCGAAACTGCTCCAAGCGTAAACTTTTGCGGCAGGACTTAGTCCCGGCTCCCCCCAATCGAGATCAATTTCCGGCGCACCGGGGCCAGCATTAATGGTGAGTTTGCTGAGCGCGTCTTTAACAAGGGCGGAGGGTTCCTCTGGCAACCAGTCCTTAATCTGTATCTGGCCTCGTGCGCTAACGATTGTGGAAATCGCGTTGGCCAGAATGATACCAGGATCGGCGATCAAAC
>JABJCZ010000282.1 GCA_018668475.1 Alphaproteobacteria bacterium
GAACTTACCATCCAGCTTGGCCAGCTTGACCTCGCAATCGCCGACTGCGCCGGCCAGATGCGGTGACCACGGCGCATCAATCCGACCGAACGCTTCCGCGATGTTCACTTTGTTCATGGGCCCTCGTCCTCACAGCTCTTTCAAACCCGGTAGCCAATATAGACCACTTTACCAGAGTGGACGAAACCTCAAACCACCGTTAGAAAGACGCCCATGCAATATACCCTTCGAGCAATGATCGCGCTGGCCGCGTTCCCTTTGCGCCGTTCAGTCGTGACAGTTGCAACTGCAGCCGCCATCGCCATGGTAGCGACTTTCAGCATCAGCACGTCGGTTCGGGCTGACGATCATGAGATTGTACAGGCCGCCGAGGCAGTGCAAATGACCCAGAGCCAGGTGACCATTGTCGGCACGGCCCTTGGCACAGATGGCTACCTCACCCGTGATATGCACCGCGTGTTCTGGGACAAACGGGCTGACCGTGCCGTCCGCGCTGCCGGGGGCATTGAGAATTATGCCCGTGCCATGGAGGGAGACCTGTTGCGCCGGGTCCGCCTGATGCACGAGATGTGGCGTAGTGCAGAGCAAAGCTGGACCGCTGGTGACCACGTGGAAACACCGGACTTTGTCATCGCCCTTGAGCACCACCGTGCCCTGGCCAACGTCACCGACCGCCTCGCCCAACTTGGCGCGCGGCAGGACAGTGCTGCCATGACGCAGATAATTCTTATGGCTGCCACAAGCGGCGAGCAGGTTCGGGATGGTGATGAGCCAATGCTTGATCATGCGATCATTCTCACCGGCCTCGCGTCGCGGCCGGGGGCCGAAGGCCGCGCACGTGTTCTCGCTTCTCAAACGTGGTCGCCAACGCCAGTGACCGTCACCTACCCAGGGACACCCATCAGCCTGAAAACGGCCTGGCCATTTGCGCCGCGCCAAATGGCCCATGACGGTGTGCGACTGACCCAGCAGGTTGATCGCGTCAGCGGCATCGAAGTGCGCTATCTGCCGAACGCCACCGGCACGCCCGCCGACGTTTTGGCGACCGAGGCCGCATCCAGCGATATTGCTATTATAGCCTCAGCGGAAAGTACCTATCGGGGTTCCCCCTCGGCCACACTGCAAGGCACCCGCGAAATCAAAGACGGTACGCTGGCCGTCCGCGCGCGTGCCATTGCACTCGGCGCAAATACCGAAACGAACCGGGGCACCGTCGTGTTGATCGTTGAAGCCGGCAGAGGTGGCGACACCGAAGCTCTTGCCCGTCTCGCCGCACTTGAGGCAGCGCTGACCCTCAGCGAATAGGGCGCACGGTGAACAGCCCGTTTAGCAGCAGCTTTCACCCATCTGGATTGGTGGGCATTTCACGTCACCGTAGGAACAATAAACGCAGCAATCCCCGGGCTTTGGCTTGAGCACCACACCGCAGCCCGCGCAATCATAGAACCACTGGCAGGCATCCGTCGGCATGGTTTCCACTTTAGAGTGGCCGCAATCCGGGCAGATGATGGTTGACGTCAGTTCAGGCGCTTTGGCCGCAAGTGTCGTGCTGGTCATGCGGCGTCCTTCCGAGTGCGCATTGCCTCACCATTGAACATTGCATAACAAGAGTTGGCAACAGTGCGCGCCGGCGACGGAGTGGCATAGGTTGCTGACTGGCCGAATTCACCCGGTTGAATCGCACGCGGCCCGCAAGCGGGCGTGGTCGAGCAGCGCGCGGGTGATGAAGGGGTAACTGGCCGCATCGAGAGCCGTCAGTTCGTCGGCGAGTGCAAGGCGTTCGGGCCCGGCCCAATTGGCCAATGGCGGGCACAGCGGCACTACATCAATACCCGAGCTGCCACCCCCCGCCCCGCCGCTACCAGTCGTGTTTACGCAAGCGCTCACCAAGAGCACGCAGAGTGCGAGGCACATTGACCATACGGGCCATTTGGGCCTCGCGGTTTCTAAGGCGGGTGGCCGCCGTCCAGCCAAAGTTGCGCATACGCTCATCGCGCCCGCCCTTGGCCCAGGCCAACACGGTGGGTAGCCAGCCCATCAACAGGCCGCCCAGGCCACGCATTATGGCAGGTGCTGATTGTCGAGCCGACCCGGGTCCCGCACATCGCGCGGCGTGACTGCCTGAACGAATTCGAATACCCGATCTGTATCGGCACCGGCGCGGCGCATGGCCTCGCGGGTCTCGCGGCCAAGTGCCTCCTCGCCCCACACGCCTGCAGCCTGGGCAGCGGTAAGCTTGCGCTGCACATAGATAGTGTCGATGACACCATCGGCGTTTTCAGCCAGCCAGGCATCGGACAGATGCACCGAGCGAAACGACAGTGAGCCTCCGCGCGCGCCCTCGCCGACGAATAATACGCCGGTACCAAAGGTCACCAGATCATCATCCACTTCGCCCGAACGCTGGATAAATCGCGCGTCACGCTCATAGAGCGCGCGCCACAGACGCTCCTCGGCAACAGCAAGCCAACGGGCAACAGCTTCATCCTCGGCCAATTCCGGGTCTCGTGGGCGCAGAGAAAACCAGCGACCGGTCTTCGGCTTCAGCAACCCGTCAATGGCGGACGCCAAACCACGGCGCGCCAGCATGGGCGTGCCGTCATACAGCTGATCGGTACGGCGCTCACCACCTGTACCGCTGCCGGCGGGGCCACCGCCGCCAAAGCCCGAGAAATCTGCCCGCCGAGGCAGCATGATGCGAGCAAGATCTTGCCAGTGATTTTCAAAGGCTCCACGTTGGGATTTCAGGCGCTCCCAACGGTCGAGCGCGTCCGTGACGGTTTGATTCACCATCCGCTCCTTCATCGTATATGGGGAAAATTAGTTGGCAAATGCCGCAGTATTTCGCGAGCGAATGGGCGCTCAAAAATTGAATTACGAGCGTTTCTTACAGCTGGATAAATGTGTTGATGATTTTGCCTATGCGGTATGCGGCGTAGTGAATGAAATCGGAGTGGCGCATCTAACAAGGCGATGAAGTATGACGGTCTTTGGTTGATACATTCGCTGACAGCGACCCCTTGCTCGCCCAACCCTTCTATTCACCCAATAACTTCTTCTTGGCGACGGCACTGCCGTCTCCACTTGCATCCAGGCCGGACGTCAACACGGCACCTGAGAATCCACTGCGGCGGCGGCGCGCGAGGCGCAACTCTTCCGCCCGGCGGCGAGCGGCAGGGTCATCTACTGGCGGCAGCGGTGCAATGGGTGTACTTTTGCCGCCGCCAAACAGGGTTTTGTACGCCCGCCCGGCAAGCGCACGCGGCCCGGCGACGCGCCCGGCCCATTGGTGGGACCGTCTGTCATGAGTGTGATGCATTATTCTTCTCCAGATAGCGATAGAGTTGCCACGGGGTGATGATGAATAGCGGATGAACCCCGAGCACCCGCTTGACGACCTCCACGCAGGTCATCAACGGAAACCCGAAATGCCAGAGCGCCGACTTTTCGTCGCCCTCACCGCGCCGTGTCACACAGGCCTCGGACACAATGTACCCCTGGCGCCGATAAAAAGCCGCGATGTCAAAGTCGCTGCCGGCCAGTGCTCGAATGTCGAGCCCGCCGGCCCGCGCTTCCAGCACCGTCCACCCGCGCGCCTCATCCAGCACAATCCAGCAATGGCGAAACCCCGGCCGCAGCAATCGGTAAGGCAGGCTGAAGGCAGCGCCATCAAACACCACCACCGCCCGCCGGCCAGTTTCGGCGGCGGTGTCGGCCATAGCGGCCTCCCATTTTTTGCGTTAAGGCGCCACGAAGGTTTTCGCTTTATTGGGCTCGCTTCGCAGAGCAGTGCGCCGCATGAGCGGCGGCGCGCGGTCGCGCTGACCTCGCTGCGCTCGGAAGGCGGAAGCGAGGGATGATTCGCGGGTGCTGTGCCGGCTTCTGCTTTATCTGGCTCGCTTCGCAGAGCATTGCGCCGCATGGGCGGCGACGCGC
>JABJCZ010000283.1 GCA_018668475.1 Alphaproteobacteria bacterium
AACCGACCTCAACGCGCTCGCAAAAAATGCACGCTGAACAGGTTGTTCGGGTCAGTCCAGGTGGCCGGTGCGTCCCAACCAGCTCGCCCTGCCATGTCGGTGAACTCGGCGAGACCATATTTGTGGGAATTTTCAGTGTGAATGGTCTCGTCCGCCTGAAAATTGAATGCTTGGTCAGCGATATTTACGGTCTGATCCCGTTGGCTGACAAGGTGCATTTCAATGCGCCCGGCGGCTTCATTCCAGCGGGCGTCATGCGCAAAGGCCGAGAGGTCAAAATCAGCATTGAGCTCGGTATTGGCGCGCACCAAAAGGTTTTCGTTAAATTCTGCCGTTACGCCGCGGGCGTCATTGTAGGCGGCTTCCAACAGGGCGCGCGGCTTCTTCAGGTCAACACCGATGACCAGGCCGGCGCCTGAACCCAGCACCTTTGCCCAACGGCCCAGAAACGTTGCAGCCTGTTCCGGTGCAAAATTGCCGATGGTGCTACCAGGAAAAAACCCGGTGACATTTTTTCCCTGCAAGCCGGTTGGTAGCTCAAATTCGCGTGTGTAGTCGGCGCACACAGGCACAACGTCGATATCGAGGTACTCCGATGCGAGGTCACGGGTCGAGGCGATGAGATGATCTCGTGAAATATCGACGGCGACGTAAGAAGACGGCGCTTCCATAGCATTCAGAAGCAGTCGCACCTTGGAACTTGATCCACTGCCGAATTCGACAAGATGCGCTGCGGGGCCGGCCAGCGATGCGATCTCGGGAGCACGTGTTGCCAGGATCGAAAGTTCCGTCCGGGTCGGATAATATTCTTCCAGGTCGCAGATTTCATCGAATAGGGCAGAGCCCCGTTTGTCATAGAAATACTTGCACGAAATTTCCTTCTGCGCCTGGCGCAGACCGTTCAGCATATCAGCCAGAAAATCATCCGCTGTGCCGTGTCCCGCATCGTGAAAATCTGCGAGTTCACCCAGGTCATCTGGGTCAATTGTATCAATCAAAACGTTCATGCATCGTCCGCCAGCCGGAGCCCCATGAACTGCCAGCGCTGAAATGGGTAAAAGAAATTGCGGTAACTGGCGCTACTGTGTCCGTCCGCTGTGGCGCAGGAGGCGCCACGCAGAACGACCTGCCCGCTCATGAACTTGCCATTGTATTCACCAACGGCGCCTGCGGCCGGTTTGAACCCCGGATACGGCGTAAAAGCACTCTGGGTCAGCTCCCACACATCACCGAACATCTGGAGCAGGCCACCGTTTTCTTCGGTCGCCGCCGCCGGTCGGAATAACTCACTTCCCATGGTGTTGCCCTGCGTTGAGATATTCGCTGCAGCGACCTCCCATTCAGCTTCGGTAGGCAGGCGCTTGCCGGCCCATCGGGCGTAGGCGTCGGCCTCGAAATGACTGACATGACAAACCGGCGCACCGTCATCAAGCGGTTGCATGCCAGATAACGTCATGCTCGACCATGCGCCGTCCTCGTCCTCTTCCCAGTAAAGCGGAGCGCGCCAGGCTTGTTCGTTCGCTAATGCCCAGCCGTCACTCAGCCAAAATTCAGGACGGGCATAGCCACCGTCGGCCACGAATTCCTTCCAATCGCCCACAGTCACCGGCCGGTTTGCCAGCTTATACGGCCGGAGGAGCACTTCGTGGCGTGGCCCTTCGTCATCGAAGGCGAAACCATCTCCATCGTGGCCGATTTCAAACACGCCACCGTCGAACGCCAGCCAGCGCAATGGTATAGGCGAGCTGGCAGATTGGGATCGATAGGGTCGATATACCGGTCGCAACGGATTACATGAAAGCAGATGCAAGAGGTCGGTCAGGATCAATTCCTGATGCTGTTCCTCGTGATGCAAGCCGAGCTGAACAAATGGGGTGATGTCTTCCAGCGGCTCGAAGGATTGCAACAGGTCCTCCATCGCCTGATCCACATGAGCACGATACTTGAGAACTTCGTCAAGCGGCGGGCGGGTCAGCAGGCCACGTGCGGGCCGAGAGTGTTGCGGGCCAATTTGCTGATAGTAGGAGTTGAAGATAACGCGAAACTGCGGATGAAAGGGTTCGAAGCCAGGGGTGAGGCGTTCAAGCAAAAAAGTCTCGAAAAACCAGGTGGTGTGGCCCATGTGCCATTTGGTCGGACTCGCGTCGGACATCGACTGGGCGACCATGTCTTCGGCTGATAGACCATCGCCCAATGACACCGTCCGCTGACGCACCGCACGGTAGGTTGCTGTCAGGGTGTCCCGGCCCGGGGCGGCGGCGTCTGCACTGCGCGCCGTCTGGGTCCTCATGTTGATCCCCTAGTGTCTTTTCGGTTCAATTGCCCCGTTCCTGGGTACCAGCCTTTCCGGATTCTCTGTTGAAGTCAAATCGTGCGCGCGGGGGTAGTTCTGGACACCGCTTTTGACTGGTCACCCGTAGGCCACTGAGGTATGACCCTGAGACGCAAGGGACATTCAATAATGGTGGATTGAGACGAATGGCAAAGAAAGTATACGAAGGGGCTGAAGCTGCGCTCGATGGCCTGCTTTTCGATGGCATGACGATCATGGCTGGCGGCTTCGGTTTGTGCGGCATTCCCGAACACCTGATCCTTGCATCG
>JABJCZ010000284.1 GCA_018668475.1 Alphaproteobacteria bacterium
AGCCGAAACCGCCGCGCCGATATCCGGCGCCGCCGGAATCAGTCGCCAGGCCAAGTTTTTCGACCATAACCGGATAGCGCTGCTCGGAAAATTCCGCCGGCAGGTTCCGCGAATTCGGCACAATGTGCACGACATCACTGCCATCCGCCCAGGGGCGACCCGGCCCGCCGCCACCCAGAACTTCACGAAACAAAAAGAAGTCATCCGCCGATTTACCGCCGTGCAATCCCCAGATGCGGATAGTCTCGTGGTCCGCTGGCATTTGTCCGCCGGTCGCCTTGGACAGGCAGGCCGCGAAAATACCCAGCGAGCGCAGCAGAATGAAAAACCGCAACCCTGTCGGCTTGCCAAACGTTGGCGTAACCAGCGTGCCTTTTTCCGGGAACTTCACGTCGATAACATCAAGCACGCCTTCGTTCATGTCGATCTCGGCGGCCCGATCCGGCGAGCTCGCCAGCGAGCGCAACACCGGGGCCATCCACTTGCGGGCGAACTTGCCGTCCGCGTAATCAATGGGCCAGTTGATAGGGCCGCGCGCCTCCGGGTCCGTGCCGGTAAAATCCAGGAGCAGCTTGTCCGCTGTCTTGGTCATGGTCAGGCGCATCGCATGCATTTTGGGCGCATCGACACCATCGCACTCAATGTAGTCTTCCCAGTGATACGTGCCGTCGGCAATCTGCGGCAAAAGCTCTTCGCGAATTGTCCGTGCGCAGTTATCGATAATTGAGTCGAAGGCAGCCTCAAGGGCGTCCACGCCATAGCGCTCGGCCAGCTGTACGATCCGGTTGGAGCCGAGCCGAGCTGCGCCAATCTCGGCATCGATATCACCTTTCAGGTGCTCGGAGAGCCGTGAATTTCGCGCAACGATACTGTAAGCCGCTTCATTCAGCACACCTGCATCAAACAGTTTGATCGGCGGCACAACGAGACCCTCGGTCCACATGTCGGTTGCCTTCACCGGCATGCTGCCCGGCACTGCACCACCCACATCGTCATGGTGCCCGAATACCTGGCTAAACCCGATCAGCCGGTCGCCAAGGAAGATAGGGACGGTTGTGCAGAGGTCAGGGATATGGCCGATACCGCCGCAACTGTTGTACGGGTCGTTCCAGAAAAAGACATCGCCAGGATGAATATCCCCCTCGGCGAAATACTCGAAAATTGGCTCAACAAGGGCAGAATAGGAACGCCCCGTCAGCTTGCGTCCGCGGGCATCAAACAGCGCGACCCGATAATCGTGCTGATCGCGGATCATCGGCGACCGCGAGGTCCGCTCGACCGCTGCTTCAATTTCAAGCTCAGCCGACCGGACGGAGCCAGCAATAACCTCAAGCTCAACCGGCCCGATAACGGGTTTCACGTCAGTCATGACATTTTCTCCAGTTTGAGATTGCCATAGGCGTCAGAAACAAGGCCCCATTGATCAGGGACAACGACGGTCGAGCCATATTCCTCGACGATCGCCGGGCCTTCAAGTCTAGCGCCAACCGGCAAATCGGTGCGGCGATAAATCGGGCAATCGGCCCAGCCCTTCCCGCGCCAATAGACCGGACGCGTATGGTGCGGCTCGGCGGCGCCACCGGCGCCGTCAGCTCGGGCACTGACATCGGGGCGATGTGCGCGCCCGACGGCCTGCACCCGAAGGTTCACCAGTTCTACGTCCTGCGTATCTCGGTATTCGAACCCGAAGGTGCGCTCGTGCACGCGGTGGAACTCTTCCCAAATATGGGCGACGGCGGCCTCACCGGTCAGCCCTTCGGGCACCAGCACCGGCACTTCGTGCCCCTCGCCGACGTAACGCATGTCAGCCGAATAATGAATATTGATCGCGCTGTCCTCGACACCTTCGGCGGCGATTTCGACCCGGCCCTGACTTTCAAGCTCGTCCCACGCCGTCTTAATTTCCACCCGATTCGCCGATGCCTGCTGGCGGACCATGGTCCGGATGTAATCACGTTTGATGTCGGAGACATGCAAACCAAAGGCCGACAAGTTGCCCGGATTTGGCGGCGAAAGTACCGTCTTGATATCGAGAAAATCAGCCACTTCAGCGGCAAACAGACCACCCGCACCACCAAAGGCCACCAGTGCATAGAGCCCTGGCTCACGACCCCGCATCACCGAGACCTGCCGGATACCGTTGACCTGGTTGGCCGCGGCAATTTCGAAAACGCCCGCAGCGGCTTCTTCGGCAGTGATGTCAAACTTCGCACCAAGCTCAACAAACGCCTTGCGTGAACTTTCTCCATCGAGGCTAAGCTCGCCACCGACAAGCGCGTCCGGCAATCGTCCCAATACCAGAGCAGCGTCGGTTACCGTGGGCTGGGTGCCCCCGTGGCCGTAACAGATGGGCCCCGGCTCGGCGCCGGAACTCTGCGGCCCAACCTTGAGGCTGCCATAATCATCAACCCAGGCAAGCGAACCACCGCCCGTGCCCACGGTCGCGATATCAAGCATCGGCGTCTTGACTGGATAATGCTCGATCAACGAATAGCTCGTCAGATGCGGTTTGAGGTCCTCAATCAACGACACATCAGTTGATGTGCCTCCCACATCAAGCGTGAGAATATCCTTGTGACCCGCGAGGTTCGCCATAAAGGCCGCACCAAGCACCCCTGCGGCAGGCCCTGACAGAAGCATGGTCACCGGCTTTTGGCTCGCGCTCTCGGCGCTGACCACGCCACCGTTAGACTGCATGATGAGAAACGGCGCGTCACCGGCTTCAGCCTTCAATTCGCGGGCCGCCCGGCCAAGGTATGTTTTGCAATAGGGCTTCACCATGACGTCGATCAACGTCGTCATGGCGCGCTCATATTCCCGGTA
>JABJCZ010000285.1 GCA_018668475.1 Alphaproteobacteria bacterium
CACATAATCTCGCAAAAACGGCAAAAAGCCATCGATGTTGATCAACGGCATATTGCGCAACGGCACCGCGGCCGGCCACTTGCCACAGGCGCTCGCCGCGGCACCAATTTCAGCCAGCACGCTTTCATTGCTTGCTCGCTTGGCCGCATGGCCCGCCAGCAAAATCGCCCAGTCCATCACTGCGGCAAGGCCGAACGTGCCGCCGGAATGGGTGAAGCTTTCGTACATGCCGCGAGGATAAAACCCGGCCGCAGCAGCAACCAGATGCGGTGGCCTTTCGGCCGCCGCCAGCAGTTGATTTACGCCGGGAATGGAAAACCCGAACGAACCGACCTGGCCGTCGCACCATGATTGCGCCGCGCACCACTCGATAGTGTCGTAGCCGTCGGTATCGTCCGAGCGCAGGGGATAGAACTCACCCTCCGACGCATATCGGCCACGGCTATCTTGAATGACGACCACGTAGCCGCGCCGCGCATAGACCGAGGGATGGTCATAAACATAGGCCTGCGCGAGTACCTTGTCGTAGGGTTGACGCTGGATTAGCGCAGGTGCCGGTTCACCATCAGCCGGACGGTAGATATCACACGCGAGCCGCACGCCGTCGCGCATGGTCACCATCACATCACTTTCGACAATGACACCCACGACCTGTGCTGCTGTCGGACCCTGTTCCAGTGCGCTCACGCCATGTTCCCCCATCACAGTGTTCTCATGTGTCGCAGCATCCTATCCAGCACATCCAGTCATCGACCAGAATAATCTGCCGCGTAAGGTCTCTTCTCGTCTGCGTTTGACACTGCGAGAAGACTAGGCGCATTATACATTGGTTGCGCGTTAAATAAGAAAATCCAAGAAAATATTGAATGACCGACAAGGTCATCGACCGCGCAAAACAAGGTAATAAAAATGCGAAATACGCAAAGCTGATTCAGCGGGAGGACATTCCATGAGTATCAGAACTCTTGGCCGATTGCGCCATGTGGCGCTCATCGCCTTGATGGGAATTGCAGTATCAATTGGGTTCGCGACGGGTTCTGCCGATGCGAAAACCAAGGACGGCAAATATCTCATCTATTACAGCATGAGTTACGTGGGTAACGCCTGGCAGACCGAAGCAAAGAATTCACTGGTCGCCATGTCGAAAACTGCTGCCTACCGGGACCGCGTCGAAGTGCGCGTTCAGGCATCCGGCGCCAACGCACAACGCCAGATCCAACAGATGAACGCCATGATCCAGGCTGGCGCTGACGCCATTCTGGCCTTTCCGATTTCACCAACAGCGCTTAACGGCGTCATTCGCAATGCCTGCAAAAAGGGTGTTGTGGTGGTCGTGATCAATGGCGTGAGCGAACCTTGTGCCTATATCGTCAAGATTGAAGGCGTCGCTTTTGGCAAACGCAAAGCTCAATGGGTCATCGACCAGATGGGTGGCAAAGGCAATCTCGTCAGCATCGTTGGCGTGCCAGGTGTCTCCTACAGCGAAGACCATGAGCAGGGCGTGCAGGAAGCTGTTGCAGCTAGCCCGGGCGTTACGGTCGTCGCCAACCTCGTCGGCATGTGGGACCAATCCCTCGCCCGCGTGCGGATGCGTGAATTGCTGGCGACCCGCAGTTGGTCTGAGATAGATGGCGTGGTGGCCGGTACCGGCTGTTACACCATCTCGCTCATGCAGGTCGAGGACGGATACTATCCGGACAATCCGATCATCCCGTGTGCGGGTGAATCCGCTAACGGTGGCCGGTTGCAGATGCTGCCTGCCGATTCAGGTATGGAAGGCGCCATTGGTCGCAAAGGTTTGTCCATCGGCTCAGGCCTATGGGCAGTTCCGTATCTGCTCAAGGTCAGCGTTGACGTTCTGGATGGCAAGGACCGGGATCACCTCGAGTACTACAACGACCATGTTGTAAATGTGACCCAGTCCAACGTCAAAATGTGCGAAACAGGCACAGCGTCTGACTTCGCATCCGGGTGCAACACCATTGCACCAGGTATCGTGCCTCCCGATTACGCCGTCGACTTCTGGTCGCCGCTCACACCGGAACTCGGCTTCAACGCCGCTCTCCTTGGTGAGCCCGACTACTAGGCTGCGGGTAGAACGCCAAATCTATTTTTTGAGGCGTTGAGTATTATCGGCTGAGCCGGGCGGGTCCAATACGGATCTGCCCGGCCAGTTCGAGGAACCCGTGACGTATGAAACCCACGCCCTCCAGCACCGCCGTTGCCATTTCCGGATTGTCCAAGCGCTTTGACGCAACTGTCGCGCTGGATGATGTCGGATTCACGATTGAACGCGGCGAAGTCCGTGCGCTGATCGGCGAAAACGG
>JABJCZ010000286.1 GCA_018668475.1 Alphaproteobacteria bacterium
CTAACCCGACGACCGGCGGTGTGACAGCATCTTTTGCCATGTTGGGTGACATTGCCATTGCTGAACCCGGGGCGTTGATCGGGTTTGCTGGCCAGCGGGTTATCGAGGAAACCATTCGCCAGAAGCTGCCGGATGGCTTCCAGCGTTCGGAGTATCTGCTGGACCACGGCATGGTTGACATGGTGGTGCCCCGCGCCGAGTTGCGCGAAACGTTGATCCGTATAATCAGTCTGTTGATGGACCGCGCGCCCGGGGCCGAGATTGTGCCGCTGACGCCCCGCAGCCCGGCGCAGACTGATACGACAGGCCAGACTTCCTGACCAATAAATGGTCGATCCTACATCGCACGAAATACTGGCGCGGTTAACCGGCCTGCATCCCAAAAAGATTGATCTGTCGCTGGGGCGTATGGAGCGTTTGCTGGCACGACTGGATCATCCGGAACTAAAATTGCCACCAGTTGTTCATGTCGCTGGCACCAACGGCAAAGGCAGCGTCGGGGCAATGCTGTCAGCTATGTTGCGCGCTGCAGGGTATGCTGTGGACGCGTATGTATCGCCGCATCTCGTGCACTTTAATGAGCGCATTGTGCTCGGTGGCGAAAACATTGACGAGCGGTCGCTGGCAAACATTCTAGAAGAATGCGAAGCGGCCAATGATGGCGCGCCAATCACTTTTTTTGAAATCACCACGGCCGCTGCGTTTGTGGCCTTTAGCCGCAGCCCGGCGGATATATTATTGCTTGAGGTTGGCTTGGGCGGGCGTCTCGATGCGACTAATGTCATGACCCCGCGGCTTTCCGCGATTACGCCGGTATCTTCGGATCACCAACAGTTTCTGGGAGACACCGTCAGCGAAATCGCGACCGAGAAGGCGGGTATCCTGAAGCCGGATATCACCACTGTCATCGGCCCCCAGAGCAGCGCGGCAGAAGCGCCCATCGTGGCCAAGGCCGCGCAGTTGGGCACGCCGCTACTTCGTGCCGGGCGGGACTGGGACGTACTGCCAACAGCCACAGGACTGCAATATCGGGATGCCAGCGGCACATGTAATTTCCCATCGCCTGCCCTTGTGGGGCGCCATCAGATCGACAACGCGGGCATCGCCATTACCTGCGCCCGCCAACTCGCAACACTCGGGTTTGAGCAGTTGGGAGACCCTGCTATTTCGCGCGGTCTGGAAACCGCCGTCTGGCCTGGTCGGCTTCAGCAATTACCGTGGCCCAGCCTGCCGGCAGGCTGGGAGCTATGGCTCGACGGTGGCCATAATCCGGCGGCCGGTGAGGTGCTGGCTCAACAGGCCGGCGTCTGGTCCGACAGGCCCCTGCACCTGGTCGTCGGCATGCTCAACACAAAGGACCCGGACGGGTTTATGGCGCCGCTCGCACGTTGGGCGGCATCTGTCACTGCCATTGATATCCCAAACGAACAAGCAAGCCTTACCGGGCCCGAGATTATCGCTGCATTAGGCGGGCAAGGGGATAGTGCCATCCCAGCACGCACCATGCCCGACCTGGACAGCGCTTTTGCTGAAATTGCCGCAAGCGACCAGCAGCCGGGCCGAATTCTCGTGTGTGGCTCGCTCTATCTGGTCGGCAAAGTACTTGGTGAGGCCGAACAGGCTCGTTCAGACGCCGCGACAAACGATGTCGCGCGGGCTGCTCCAGCGCAAATCGGCTAACGGATCGCGCCGGGGAGCCTAAATAGTGCTTTTGACCCACTCGGCGAGTTTCGATTTCGGCAACGCACCCACCTTCATCGACGCGACCTCTCCGCCCTTGAAGATCAACAGCGTCGGAATGCTCCGAACGCCATATTTGGCGGGAACAGACGGGTTGGAATCGACATCAACCTTGGCAATCGTCAGCTGATCGTTCAATTCGGCGGAAATTTCTTCAAGCGCCGGAGCAATCTGGCGGCACGGGCCACACCATTCAGCCCAGAAGTCGACCAATACCGGGGTATCAGAGTTGATTACCTTGTCTTCAAATTCCGCATCAGTGACGTGCACAATGGCCATTTCAAACTCCTCGGCAAGATTGCAGCAAATCTAGGTAGGGGCCTGCACGTCGTCAAGGTGCGTGACGGTCCAATTCTTCATCCGTAAGCCAGCAAAGCGTGGGATCGCCCGTATACAGGAGGCCGCAGCGGATTTGCCGTTCTGGCAATACCTGACGCAGCACCGCACGATAGGCTGACATTTGTCGAAAATATGCATGTGGGATCACCGACTCGGTCCCCGCCGGGCTGCGGCCCGTCTTGTAGTCGACGATGATCACGTTATCGTTTGTTACGACAAGTCGATCAACCTGGCCTGAAATTGCACGTTTGCCGACCAGTGCGGTCAGCGGCACCTCGGCCAGGCTTTCCGGGCCAAACAGCGCTGTGAGCGCCGGGTTATCAAGTATGGCCATGACCTGACGTGCAAGCGTCTTCTGTTCCTCCGGATCGAGTGCGTGGCCGGGCCGAGCGAGCCAGGCCGAGGCCGCCGCGGACCGCGCGTCCGGGTCCAGGTCAGGCAAAAGCTCAAGCAGGCGATGGACCAGTCGTCCACGCCGCATCGCCTCTCCGGCTTTCTCGCCGAGCGGGCTTGAGGCGGTCGGGGCCTGGCCGAACTCTCGCGATGGTGCAAGTGGCCGGGTTGGTTCGGGCTCCGCATCTGGCCGCGATCTGAGCGCCTCCGATACCGGCCCAAACGCCATGACAGTCGGTGCGTCGGGTTTTTCGTCTTTGGGCATGGCGGTTTGTTCAGTGGAGAGGCAGAGAATATCGCCGGTCAGGCCGCCGGTGGCTGCAACAGTGGTGGTTCCCTCGCATGACCGAAGCCCCGCCGCTACCAGGTCGTACCAGCATCCCTCCGCCCGCCCGTTTTTGTTCTCCGCACCACAAACATAAAGCCGGTCTTCCGCCCGGGTCATGGCAACGTAGAGCAAGCGCCGGTACTCCTCGCCCTGGCTGCGCTTGTCATCTGCGCGGGCGTCCGCGCTGGCGGCACAATCGCGAGCCGTCTTGCCGGGCCACAGCGGCATTTCGGTTTCATCTGTCCGGTGCCAGAGCAATTCGGGCGCATGGCGCGGTATGCCGGTGGTGTCCGCCAAAAAAACGACCGGGGCCTGCAGGCCTTTGGCGCCATGGGCCGTCATGATACGAACCTTCCCGCCGCCGTGCTCAAGGTCTCGTTTGATTTCGGACTTCCCCAGTCGTACCCATTGGAGGAAACCCTGCAGTGACGGCGGGTGAGTCGCCTGATAGTCCTGCGCGAGCGACAGAAACTCGTCGACAGGGTCGTTGATTTCGTTTCCGAGGCGGCGGATCAGTGCAGCTCGTCCGCCGCGGGCTGAAAGAATATCCGCAAACAGTTCGTATGGGGGCACGAAGTCTACTCGGTTGAGCAACGGCTCAAGCATGTTGCACGCGGCAGCGTAGTTTGCATTCTCAAGCCGCCGGCTGAGCAGCGTTTGCCACAGCGTGGATTTCCCGCGCCCGTGGGCGAGCGCAAACAAGGCGTCTTCTGAAAGTTCAATTAGCGGGCCTTTCAGCACCACCGCCAGGGTCAAGTCGTCCTCCGGCAATAACAGAAAATCCCCGAGCGCCATCAGGTCCATCACGGGCAACTGGTCACTGAGAATCATGCGGTCGACGCCGGCAACGGCGACCTGGCGAATTTTCAGGGCGCTGACAAGCTGGTCAACAAAGGCGCTGCGGGTGCGCACAATAATCATGATATCGCCTGGGGTGATGCGCCTGTTGCGAGCCGGTAGCATTGCATCAGCGGCCACCGGGTCCGTTCCCTCCAGCCATGTCTGAATCCTGTCGGCGATCACGGTTGCCAGCTGCGCTTTCGGCTCGTCCGCCGCCTCGCGTTTGACCGGTGCAGCCCAGGCTTCGTCTTCCGCATCGTCAGCAATCGGCGTGATGGTTGGCCATAACTCCACACGACCGGCCTGACCTTCGCGGAACGCCTCGTGGATGATTTCCCCGCCGTCCAATGCCACACCCTCCGCAG
>JABJCZ010000287.1 GCA_018668475.1 Alphaproteobacteria bacterium
AAGGTCGATATCACCAATGTGACGGCGGCCTATGCTGCAGTAAACATCGCCGGGCCAAAGAGCCGCGATGTGCTCGCCAAGCTCTGTGATGATGTTGATCTCTCGCCCGAAGGGTTCCCCTACATGGGGGTGCGCGAAGGCCACGTTGCGGGCATACCGGCGCGGATGCTGCGTGTCGGCTTTGTCGGTGAGCTTGGCTATGAGCTTCACGTCCCGGCGCATCAGGGTGAGGCCCTTTGGGACAAGTTGATGGAAGCCGGGGCCGATGCCGGCATCCGGCCCTTTGGCGTTGAGGCGCAGCGTATGTTGCGGCTTGAGAAGGGTCACATCATCATCTCGCAGGATACCGATGGCCTGACCCACCCTGTGGAAGCCGGCATGGCCTGGGCCATTGCCCGCAAAAAGCCGTTTTATGTTGGCCTCAAGTCGGTCGCGATGCAGGAGGCCAAGCCGCTTACACGTCAGCTCGTTGGCCTTGAGATTACCGACCCGAAAGCGCCAATGCCGAAGGAGTGCCACCTGGTGCTCAATGGCCCGGATATTTCCGGCCGCATCACGTCCATCGCCCGCTCGCCTGTGCTTGGAAAGGTGGTTGCGATGGCCTATGTGGCGCCCTCTCAGGTCGAGCCCGGCACCAGCGTCGAAGTGCGAGTTGATGGCGGCGAGACCGTGAACGCCACGGTCGTCACACTGCCATTTTACGACCCCGATGGCGCCCGGCAGGAGATGTGAGCATGGCCGAGACCCTTTCCCCTACTGCCCTCGACCGGCGCAGTTATCTGTGTCGCACCCATGCAACGGCCGGTGCGGTGTTTGCCGAAGCCAATGGCTTTGCGGTGCCGCAAACTTACGGTGCCAGCGTTGAGGAAGAAACCGCGCGGGCCCATGAGATGGGTATTGCGGATCTCTCCCACGTTTCGCGCACTGGCTTCAAGGGTTGGAACGCCGCCACCTGGCTGGCTGCTCAGGGCTGCACGTTTGAGGACGCATCTAACTTTGCCTATGTGCAGAGTTGCGGCGCGCGCCTGTTGCGCCTCGCGCCTAACGAACTATTGGTGCTCGGCGATACTAAGGGCGAGAGCGGGCTGGTGGATAAGCTCGATGCTGCCTGGTCGATGGAGACCTCCGACGGCACATTCGCCGTGCCCCGGGCCGACACCAATTGCTGGCTGAAAGTCACTGGCGAGCATGCGCCCTCCATGTTCGCCAAGATCTGCGCGATTGATCTCCGCCCCGGCCAGTTTGACGAAGGTGCGATTGCGCAGACCTCGGTGGCCCGGCTCAACTGCATCGTCGCCCGAAACGACATCGGCCTGACGATCGGCTATGACATCCTCACTGACAGCGCGTCTGCCGAGTATTTCTGGAAGGCGCTTCTCGACGCCATGGAAGAGTTTTCCGGGGCGCCCGTTGGTGTCGCCGCCGTAAAGCAACTCGCCGGCGTCTAGGACCAGGCCGAGCGGCGGCTGGCTTACCGGCCCTCGCCACGCGCCGTTTCGTGCCCGCTCTGAACGGGGTATGATCACACCATCATGACGAATTCGGATAAATCTCCGTCAATATTGGGTGGCGTCCTCGCCCGCCTGCTGCCGGCGCTGAAAGACCCGGCGGCGGTGATTGGCGGCGGGCCGACGGCCGGGCTGGCCACGGAGAACGCTGGTGCAGGTCGGGCGCCAACCAACGGCGGCTACATTGCCAAGCCCTGGTACGACAACACCTTCTTTATTTTTTCGCCCTTGATCGCGCTTGTGCTGGGAATCGGGCTGGGGCCCCAGCTGGCTGGGTGAGACCGAGATCAGCTTTCTCGGCGAGGAAGACACGCTCACGGACTGGTTCCTGGCGCCTTTCATCATGGCGCATCTGGTTGCCGTGGGCTATCGCAGCCACCTGAACAGCACCGTATTCAAGCGTTTTCCGCTACGCTTCACGGTCGTGCCGCTGGTCCTGTTTATGGCCATGGGGTTCTCCACCACGGCTTTGGTGACGGTGTCTGTCGCGGCCACGTTCTGGGATGTTTATCACTCCGGCATGCAGACCTTCGGCCTCGGGCGCATTTACGATTCCCGGGCCGGTAACGATCCGCGCCTCGGCCGGCGGCTTGATGCCGCGTTCAATCTGTTGATCTATGCCGGGCCGATTGCAGCCGGGGCCACGCTGATGGATCACGTTGGCGACTTCGATGAATTCGCGATGATCGGCGCCGTCTTCTTCATGCGAATTCCGGCGCAGGCCGAAGGTGCAGCCGGTGCCCTGATGTGGGCTGTGATCGGCTTTGGTGTGCCGTTTGTTGCGTTTTATCTCTGGTGGTACTGGCGGGCGGCGCGGGCCGGCTGGCGGGTCAGCTGGCAAAAAGTGGCGCTCTATTCGTCAACCGCTTTGTGCTCAATCTGGGCGTGGGGGTTCAACCCCTTCGGCGAAGCGTTCTTCATCATGAACGTCTTTCACGCATTGCAGTATTTCGCCATCGTCTGGTGGCGGGAGCAGGGCACGATGCGGCGCGTCTTTCACCTGCCTGAGGCGTCGGCCATGGCCAAGCCACTCGCGCTGCTGATCTTCCTCAGTTCGGTATTCGCCTATGGTTTTATCGTGGGCGCCTTGCCCATCTACAATCAGTGGTTCATCGCCGGCGCACTTACCGTCTCGATCATGCACTTCTGGTACGACGGCTTCGTCTGGTCCGTTCGCCGCAAGGAGGTATGAGCAGCCGGTCGTCGCGCACACGATTACCGAGAATTGCCGCTCCCCTGAGGTGCCTTACTCGTTGAGTAAGGCCGCCATGATCGGGCCGACGCGGCGGGCGGAATCGATGATCTGTTCGCTGCCG
>JABJCZ010000288.1 GCA_018668475.1 Alphaproteobacteria bacterium
ACGTCGGCAATACGGCGGTCCAGGAACGCCCAGGTGTCGGTATCGTTCTCCGTCTGGTCGTTGAGCCAATACATCAACGTTGAGACGTAGACACCCGCCAGCAACGCCCGCTTGCTGTAATAGTTGAAATCGGTGGAGGTATCGCCGATCGACGACCAGATGGCATCCACAGTGCTGTACAAGGCGCCCAGCGCCGCCGGTGCACTGGTGGGGGCCGCAAGCACACTAAGAGCTGCGCGGACAGCCTCCTTATGTGGGCTTGCCGCTGCCAGGCGAATTCTCACCGCCGCCGCGATTTTCGCACGGATCTTGAGTACGTCGAGGTCGAGTTCGGCTATTGCTTCTACCATGCGCCGGTCGGCAAGCGCCGCGTGATAACAGACCAGTTCAAGCGGGCGGCCCGAAAACGCCTGCTCCGCCGCCGCCTGCTGCTCACCAATATCTACAGCGCCGGCAACGACCGCCGCCTGGCTCCAGCCATCAAACGGGACATGCGCGAGCGCCGCATCAATCAGGCGGTCACGAAGGTCGTTTGGTTCCAATTTACGAGCCCACATTGCGCAACCTCATTCGTCATTGCTTGTCGGCACAGACAACTCGTCATCTTCCTCGTCCTCATCCTCGTCCTGTGTGCTCCGCCCGAGCTCCGAGGTAAAGGTCAGGGTTGAAAGGTCGGTCATACGCATCGGATAGAGGATTCCGTCGAGGTGATCGCACTCATGCTGCACCACCCTTGCATGAAAGCCGCTGGCTTCACGTTGGAATTCATTTCCGAACGGGTCAAACCCGCGATAGCGAATACGGTTGTAACGGGGAACCTCGCCCATGAGACCGGGCACGGATAGGCACCCCTCCATGCCATAGGACAGAGTATCGTCGAGCACCTCGATTTCGGGGTTGATGAGAATAGTCAGCGCAACCGCTTCATCTTCATCTTCGCCCTCATCGGTCCGGTTCTGCGGCACATGAAATATTACAACGCGCAGCGGCACATGCACCTGTGGGGCCGCCAGGCCGGCCCCGGCGGCATCATCCATGGTATCCAGCATATCGGCGATCAAATGCCTGATTTCCGGGGCTTTCGGGTCGTCGACGGGCTCTGCCTTGTCGGCGAGCACCGGGTGGCCCATGCGGGCTATCTTGAGTATGGCCATGGGCCGGACTATGGCGCCAAGTCCGCCCGTCGTAAACCTGTGTAATCAATGGCCGCTGAAGCCTTGAGACATAAGAATAGCTGTGGTATTAAGCCGGCCCGTGCGGCACTTGCCCTGCGGGGCGAATTTCTGTGGAAAGGTAACTAGCTTGGTAAACGTTCTGGTACGCGACAATAATGTCGATCAGGCCCTCAAGGCGCTGAAGAAGAAAATGCAGCGCGAAGGCCTGTTCCGCGAAATGAAGATGCGTCGGCACTATGAAAAGCCGTCCGAGAAGCGCGCCCGCCAAAAGGCTGAAGCGATTCGCCGCGCACGCAAGCTCGCACGCAAGCGCGCCCTGAGAGAAGAGTAGCAGCACCTACCAGCCAGTCTGGTTTGTGCTGACGAAAAAGCCCGGCTCCGATTGATCGGCGCCGGGCGTTTTGCGTCTTGGGTACAGCCGTTCGGGCTCCCCTTGGGTATTCGCAGCAGACGATACGCCGCCCTAGATCGCCTTAACGATCTCCTCGGCCATCTTTTTCGCATCGCCAAACAGCATCATCGTGTTCTGGTTATAGAACACCGGATTGTCGATCCCGGCGTAGCCCGGCGACAGTGAACGTTTGACAAACAGGACTGTCTTCGCCCGTTCAACATCGAGGATCGGCATGCCCGCAATCGGGCTTTGCGGGTCAGTTTTGGCCAGCGGGTTGGTCACGTCGTTGGCGCCGACAACAAATGCCACATCGGTATTCGGCAGGTCGCTGTTGATATCATCCAACTCGAACACATCCTCATAGGGCACGTTGGCTTCAGCCAACAGCACATTCATGTGCCCTGGCATACGGCCAGCCACCGGATGGACCGCATAGCGCACCTCAACACCTTCCGCTTTGAGCATATCGGCCATTTCTCGGACCGCATGTTGCGCCTGCGCAACCGCGAGGCCATAGCCGGGCACGATGATCACGGATGAAGCGTTTTTCATGATAAAAGCAGCATCGTCTGCGCTGCCTGGGCGAACCGTCTTATCGCCGGTCAACTCCGCCATTTCGCCGCCGCCGCCAAAGCCGCCAAGAATCACGCTGACGAACGAACGGTTCATCGCCTTGCACATGATGTAGCTGAGAATGGCGCCCGACGAGCCCACAAGCGCGCCAACAATAATCAGCACCGTATTTTCAAGCGTGAAGCCAATGCCTGCTGCTGCCCAACCGGAATACGAATTCAGCATTGAGATGACGACCGGCATGTCAGCGCCGCCGATCGGCACAATCATCAATACGCCAAAAGCCAGCGCCAGCGCTGTCATGATCCAGAAGACAGTGGGCGACTGGTCAACGCAGAAGATTACCGCGAGGGCGACAATTGCCACCGCAACCAGCAAGTTGAACAGGTGCTGTCCCGGGAACACCAGTGGCGCACCTGAAACCAGTTCCTGCAGTTTCGCGAAGGCGACCAGAGAGCCGGTAAATGTCAGCGCGCCAATAATGACGCCGATACTCATCTCTATCCGGCTGATAAAGCGAATATCGCCGACCGCACCGATATGGAATACCTCAGGCGACAATAGCGCGGCACCAGCAACAAGCACCGCCGCCAACCCGACCAGGCTGTGGAACCCCGCCATCAACTGCGGCATCGCCGTCATCGGAATTTTCAGCGCGATTACTGTGCCGATGATGCCGCCGACACCGAGGCCGATCAAAATCCAGAGGTAATCATCAACACCGGGCTGCGCGAGGGTCGTGCCAACAGCAACGACCATGCCGATAACACCGAACAGATTGCCGCGGCGGGCAGTACCCGGCGAAGACAATCCGCGCAGCGCCATGATGAAACAGACACCTGCGATCAGATAGAGAATCGCGGCAAGATTGGCAGTCATGAGGCCGTTCCTTCTCTAACTTTTCTTCTTAAACATGGCGAGCATGCGCTGGGTGACCACAAAGCCCCCAAATATGTTCACCGCGGCAAGGCCGACAGCAACAGCGCCCAGCACTTTCCCAACACCATCTTCCATCGGGGCCGCTGCCAGCAGCGCACCTACGATGATGACGCTCGAAATTGCGTTGGTTACCGACATCAGCGGCGTATGCAGGGCGGGCGTTACGCTCCACACCACGTAGTAGCCGATGAAGACCGCCAGAACAAAAACCGTGATGGCAGTAATCAGCGGATGGATATCAAGAATGTGTTCCATCGTCAGAGTTCCTTGGCGGCAAAGGCCGGATTAACCACCGCACCATCGCGCGTGAGCAATGCGCCCTGGATAATCTCGTCGTCCCAATCAACGGACATGGTCTTGGCTTCCTTGTCGATCATCAGATCCACAAAGTTGACCAGGTTACGCGCATATAGAGTGCTGGTATCGGTCGGCACGAGCGCAGGCCAGTTGGTATGACCGATGATCGTCACACCCTCACGGACCACAACCTGATCACGTTCCGACAGGGCACAATTTCCGCCAGTTTCCACCGCCAGATCAACAATGACCGAACCGGGCTTCATCCCCTTGACCATCTCCTCAGTCACCAGGATTGGCGCCGGACGACCGGGAATTTGTGCGGTGGTAATGCAGATATCCTGGGTTTTCAACGTATCCCGAAGCACTTCGGCCTGGCGGCGCTGATAATCTTCCCCCATTTCTCGGGCATACCCTGCCGCAGTTTCGGCATTCTGATCATCAGCGGCATCAACTTCGATAAATTTCGCGCCAAGGTTCTCGACCTGTTCTTTCACGGCTGGGCGAACGTCAAAAGCTGACACCACAGCACCCAATCGCCGTGCTGTCGCAATCGCCTGAAGGCCGGCGACACCTGCACCCATAACAACGGCGCGCGCCGGCGGCACAGTGCCAGCGGCAGTCATCATCATCGGAAAAATACGGCCGAAGGCGTTGGCCGCTTCAACCACAGCCTTGTAGCCCGCAATATTACTTTGCGAAGACAACGCGTCCATACTCTGGGCCCGGCTGATCCGCGGGATCAATTCCATCGAAAAAGCCGTAATTCCGCGGCTCGCGTAATCGTTAACCTGCTCCTGATTGAACAATGGCGCGAGCAGACCGACCAGGGTCGCGCCGCTTTTCATCATGGCTGCTTCGTCAACACCGCCTTCAGCCGCAGTCATCGGGCGCTGCACTTTCAACACCAGATCAGCAGCACCATAGACGGCAGCCGCATCCGGCCCGATTGTCGCGCCGACGTCGGTAAACACGTCGTCCGCCAGCGAAGCGCCGGCGCCAGCGCCGGTTTCCACAACAACCTCAGCGCCCATGGCGATCAGTTTTTTGACGGCATCCGACGAGGCCGCAACTCGGGTTTCGCCGGGGCGAATTTCTTTGGGAATTCCGATTTTCATGCTTCCAAACCGAATCTGATAAGGGCGCCCCTTGAAAGAGCGCCAGAACAATGCCGCGACAACGTGCGTTTGCCAAGGGTAGCGGTGACCCCTGCGTCAATTGGCGCAAATCGCCGCTGCATCACCGGGTGTCTTTCACCGTGTTCATGATGTCGTTTCCAGCTCATCCAGGAATCCTTCGATGATACCCAGGCCCTTTGCCCAGAATCCGGGATCGCTGGCATCAAGGCCAAAAGGTGCCAGTAATTCGCGGTGCTGCAACGTTCCGCCGGCGCGCAGCATCTCAAGATATCGCGCTTCAAATCCCGTCGGCGCATCCTGATAGGCCGCATAAAGCGCGTTTACCAGGCAATCGCCAAAAGCATACGCATACACATAAAACGGCGAATGAATGAAGTGCGGGATATAGGCCCAAAAATTGCGATAGGTGTCATCAAAACGAATCGCTGGACCAAGACTGTCGGTTTGGACCTCAAGCCAGAGCTCGCCAAGTTTGTCAGCGGTCAGCTCACCATTGCGCCGTTCATCGTGTACCGCGCGCTCGAATTCACAGAACGCGACCTGACGCACAACGGTATTCAGCATGTCCTCCACCTTTGACGCGAGCATCACGCGCCGGCGCTTTTTGTCAGCGCGGCGATGGTATCGACCTG
>JABJCZ010000453.1 GCA_018668475.1 Alphaproteobacteria bacterium
GAATGGCTTGAAGATCATCTTGAAGAATTCTACTCTCAAGGTCTGACAGATCAGAATCTTCAGAATATTTTATAAAATTCTTATTTATAGCTGTAAGAATTGGTTCTGATAAATCATTACCATTGAGAATAGCACGCCTAATATCACCGTCAGTCACTGTACCAATTAATTTATCTTTGCTATCTATGATAAAAAGGACTTTTACTTTCAGCTCATTAAGTAATTCTATGCAGAATTTAATTGAAGAGCTTTGTTGGGTAAGGTTAGCTGAATGATCTATTAACATAATTGTTATTGATACCAGCCATTATCTTCAACCCCTGATAGCATCATTTCTTTTCGTAGCAATTTCTTTGGCTCTATTTTCATTTCGTCCAGAACTCTGGCAATTTTTATACCTGCATCTCCAATTCCATATGGATTAACACAAGATAAAGATGTCTCTCTAAAATTATTGTCATACAAGCAAAATTCTATTGATTTGCAAATGCTCTCTTCATCATATTCTGCATCTATAACATTCTCCGCTCTTAGTCGACCCTCCTGACGAGATCCAATATTTACAGTTGGGCAGCCAAATGCTGGGGTTTCTTTTATTCCAGATGATGAATTTCCCACACAACAAATTTTATTTTCTGGATTGGAGGCTAATGCCAAAATACCATGATAATTGTATCTTCCGAGGGAAGAATATATTTGAATATTCTGAATACCTGAAAACTCTGAGGAACTAAAATCATTAATAGTATCTATAATTTTTCTACCACCCGCGTCATTGTTGGGATAAGTAATTATTACTTGGGCTCCTGCTAAGGCTAATTTTTTTAAAGCAAATAATGCAGGCTTAATTTGGCTTACAGCTTCATGAAATTCTGTAGTGACAGAATGTTGAGTAAACAAAATTACAGGCCTTGATAGATCTAGCTTATAAATATCAGCTAATTCATTTGGATTTGCATAATTACCATCTTGAATGAGATCAATTGCAGGAAATCCAACCGTATGAACTCTCCATGACGCCTCCCCCATTCCCAATAATCTATTGCTAGCTTGCTGGTTAGTTGTAAAGTGGATGTGTGCGAGTTTAGTCATCGCATGTCTTACTGAATCATCTAATGCTCCTCCTTCAGTTATGTCGCCACCCTCTATATGTGCAGTTGGAATATTCATTTGAGTTGCGGCAATAACTGCAGCAAAACCTTCAAACCTGTCAGCATAAACTACAAAAATATCTGGTTGAATTTTAGATAAGGCATCTGCAATTGACAAAACGCCTGTTCCGATTGCCTGAGATGTAGCAAAAGGTGAGCTTTCATCAAGAATAATATCTACCTCAGCATGAATCTCAAAGCCATCATCATTAATCTCCTGAATGGTGTTACCAAAATTTTTATCAAGATGCGCACCAGAGACTATTAACTTATATTCTAAGTTAGGATGAGCATCAATTGCTTTTAGAACAGGAAATTGCAATCCATATTCGGCTCTGTTGCCAGTAAAAACAGCGATAATTTTCTTCATCAAAGGCTCCTGCTCATATTTTATATTAATTCTTTGAGGCCATCTTTAAGTCTTATGCATGGACTCCACTCAAACACCTCTTTTGTCTTGGAAATATCCAAGGATATACATGAAGTAGCTTTGCTCTGATTAGATTCCACAAGATTACAACCTCCAAGTTGAGCAGCTTCAAGAATAGTCATTACCAGATCTTTCATAGAAACATCAATTCCAGTTGCAACATTATAAACTCCTTTCTTTGGAATTGTCGTCATAGCTAATAAACAAGATGTCACATCAGAAACATGAATCATATCTCTAATAGGTGTGCCATTAATAATCTTGATAGAATCTATTCCCTTAGTCGTAATTTGTTTTAGTACATCTGATATGATGTTTTTTTTACTCATCCCGTGTCCATAGACATTGCTTAACCTTGCGACAATCCCTCCTGCTTGCAAAACTAATTTCTCACAATCTAACTTAGAATAAGCATATGAATTTAGTGGATTTACTGAATCTGCAGGATGATGTGGGAGCTCAGATAAATCTCCATATACTCCAACAGATGAAGCATAAATAATTCTAGAATCTGTATTAGATAAAATAAATCGCAGTCTTTTAGTATTTAATTTCGAATAGTCAGAGCTAAGTTTATCAGCCTGAGCAATCTCATTATTTTCAGCAAGATAGAGAATAGATGCCTGGGAACTTTCCCCGCTTAATGCATCAAATTTTCTCAATGCGGTTTTTATTTCCTCAGGAGAACCTCTATGTGGCAAAAGATGGATTTGAGAATTGTTATTACTAATTTTTTTTAGTATCTGTTGAAAGTGAGTGCCGATAAATCCGGATCCACCATATAGCCCAACTCTGTTCATTATTTTATTTTGGTATGACTATGCTAGATTATTCAATATCTTTACGCTTAAGTTGCTGACCAGATGGAATAGCATTCATAGCTCTTTTACCTAATATAGATTCATACTCCTCAGCAAGCATCTCACCTGTTCCGGGTCTTTTTACCCAAAGATTATCTTTAGAAAAAATTTCTCCTTGTTTAATGTTATCAATCGATACAACACTAGCAAAAGCAAATTTAATAGTTGGAAGTTCTTCATCTACAGGACCTTTTGAGCCCCCCCTTTCTTGAAAAATAATATTTGCTCCCATTATTAAGTCTTGAGCTGCCGATGGATCCATGGA
>JABJCZ010000289.1 GCA_018668475.1 Alphaproteobacteria bacterium
CTTCGCATTGTCGGGTTACCGCGCGCCATCGCTGGCGTGGAATGGGGCGTGGATGAACTGGTCATGATCGTCGTGCGCCGGGTATTGAGGCTGCGACCATGAGCACGCCCGGCATCATCCTTGAAACGAAGGGCCTGAAAAAACGCTTCGGTGGCGTGCACGCCATCGACGACGTTGATTTCTCGCTCACGCGTGGTGAATTGCGCTGCCTCATCGGCCCCAATGGAGCCGGCAAAAGTACCTTCTTCAAAATGCTCACGGCACAGATTCGCCCGACCGCTGGCATCGTCATGTTCGATGGTCACGACATCACCCGAGCGGCGCCGCACACAATCAGTCGGCTCGGCATCGGCATCAAGAATCAGGTGCCCGATGTATTCGACGGCATCACTGTTCATGAAAACCTGTGGCTCGCTGCACGATTTCGTCACGATCCTGCCACCGCACGGGACAAGGTCGACAACATGCTGGAGCGTCTGGAGCTGCAACCAATTGCGGATAAACTGGTTGGCGAGCTCGCCCACGGGCAGCGCCAGTGGGTTGAATTCGGCATGGTGACGGTACTTGAACCGGAGATCATTTTGCTCGACGAGCCAACGGCAGGCATGAGCGCCGAGGAAACCAACCGAACAGCCGAACTGATCTGCGAGGTGAACCGAACGACAACCATCGTCGTGGTCGAACACGATATGCAGTTCATTCGCCAGATTGCCCGAACGGTTACGGTCTTCCATCAGGGCAAGATCCTCGCGGAAGATACCATGGAGAATATCCAGAAAAATCAGACGGTGCGCGACGTTTACCTGGGAAGGTCGGGCAGTGCTTGAAGTTCGTGATTTGCGATCCGGCTACGGACGCATCCAGATTCTTGACGGGATTTCGCTGAATGTCGGCGCCGGCGAGATTGTCGGCGTCCTGGGCCACAACGGCATGGGCAAAACCACGCTGTTGCGCACCCTCATTGGCGAGGTGCGAATTAACTCAGGACAAATTCTGCTGGATGGCACGGATATCACGAACCTCAGCATGCATCGTCGCGCGCGGGCCGGAATCGGATACGTACCGCAGGGGCGCGACATCTACCCGCAGCTTACAGTGCTCGACAATCTGAAGATGGGCGAGATTGTGCGCGGTGGGGAAAGTGCGATTGACGAAATGGTCAGCTATTTCCCCGTACTCGAAAACTTACTGGAGCGTCGGGGCGGCGCATTATCCGGCGGCGAGCAGCAAATTCTGGCACTCGCGCGGTGCCTGGTCGGCAAGCCCAAGTTGGTGCTTCTAGATGAGCCGACGGAAGGTATTCAGCCGTCGATCGTCGATGTTATTGCAGAAAAACTTGGGGAACTTTCAAAGGCGCTCAATTTAACCATCCTGCTAGTAGAGCAGGACCTGAACTTCATTCAGGAACTGGCCGAGCGAGTTCTTATATTGCAAAAAGGCCGTGTGGTTGCGGAGATGCCCCCATCGCAGCTCGATGACCCGGCCATTGTCGATGAGTATCTTGGCATTTAGCTAACGACGACAGGCTGGCTCTAGCTCTCCGCGCGATCCATCATTTGATCGCGGTCTATCAGTTCAATTTCCGTCAAGGATTTCTGACTGATAAGCCCCTGCTTCTTGAACTGCGACATGGTCCGGCTGACGGTCTCAATGGTCAGGCCAAGATAGTCAGCAATATCGCCACGGGTCATTGTTAGCGCCAGATGATCGGGCTCGCCGCCCCGGCTCTCCTGCCGTTCGGCCAGACGCACCAGAAAAGATGCAATCTTCTCACCGGCCGATTTACGGCCCAGCAGCAGCATCTGATCCTGAGCCAGCACAAGCTCGTCATTCGCGATTTGAAACAGGCGATGCTCCAACTGAGGGAATTGACCAAAAAGCGCATCAAGTCGCGAGCGGGGAAAGCGACATGCCTCGACTGCTGTGCTGGCCTCCGCGCTATAGGAATACGCGCTCTTAGCCGCCAGGCCCAGAAAATCACCCGGCATCAAAAACCCGGTAATCTGCCGCCGGCCATCCGGCAACAGCTTGTAAATCTTGATGCTTCCCGATGTCAGATTGAACACGGATTCAGCGGAATCGCCTTCGTGGAACAGCATTTGCTGGGCCTGCAGGCTGACCCGCGTAACGATCGCGGCCAACTTGCCAATCTCACCATCGTCGAGGCCCGCACAAAAAGTCAGCGGCCTGATTTCACAGGCCTAACAATCCAGGGCGGCACAATTGGCGTGCCGGCGACCATTTGATTTGGCTTTAGGTAACGTCACGCAACAATCCGCCCCGCGCTGATACGGTGCCAGAGGTTAATCGAAACCTACTCTTCAACTGGCAACATATAGGGCCGCAATCCGCCGCACAAGTGGAGCAAACGTCGCATCGCGGCGGCTTTGACACATGTCAAGGCCAGTCGGCTCCGGTATCGGCAATGTCCCTATGTAATGACGAAACTTTCCATCGCAAAAGATCGGCCGCTCTACAAGTTCATTCCCCTCAGTCGTGAACGCATCGATATGGCGTACGCTCTGGTCCGGGAGTCGAGCTCTCCCATATCCCTCAATCAATGGCGCGCTTATGCTCAGTCCCTGGTGAGCGATGCCAACAGCGACGCTACACACGTTGAAGGCGCCGAGCAGAGCGGCATCATCGTAACAGAGGCGCCGGCAGACTACATTCGTGGCTTGGTCGCCTACCATGTGTGCGCCGACCTTATGGTCGGCAGACGCCTCAATCTTGATTGCATCGCGGTGCCCGATGCCTTTGACCGGCGCGCCATCGCCAATGCCCTGAGCGCTGAATTTGATCGATTCGCTAAAGAAATGAAATGCCAAGCCATTGTTATTACAGTGGAAAAATATCATGCGTGGCTCAGCCCCTATTTTCTCGGCAACGGCTACGGCAATGCCGAAATACAAGTTCGCTTCCTCTGATTGACGAGCACTCGTGTCTGAATCCGGGCAAGACCCCGGATTGATTTCACAAACAAATTTTCCCGTTGCCTGATTCCACTTGTCCCGCGCGCACCAAGCGCTATCCTCCCTAGCAACAGAGCGTCCGTCCGCACAGGAAAGGGCGCCAGTTCTTGCGGGTTGATCAGACCTGCCAACAAACGAATGCTTAGGGAGGGAACATGCCGACGATTTCGGTATCGATGACAGTCAACGGCCAAAAGGTCTCAAAAGAAATCTCGACGCGCACGCTGCTTGTGCACTTTTTGCGGGACGACCTCGGCTTGACCGGCACGCACGTCGGCTGCGACACGAGCCAGTGCGGTGCCTGCAACATTCACGTGAATGGCAAATGCGTCAAATCGTGTACGATGCTGGCGGCCCAGGCCGATGGCGCCGAGGTGACGACCATTGAAGGCGTTGCCAATGATGGCGAATTGAACCCGATGCAACAGGCGTTCAAGGAGAACCACGCACTGCAATGTGGCTTTTGCACGCC
>JABJCZ010000290.1 GCA_018668475.1 Alphaproteobacteria bacterium
CAACTGTTGCAGCTAGTTCCTCGTTTTCGATCACTTGGCGCACAAACCGAATATGCAGCCGCAACTGATACAACTGATCCGTATATCCTAACGGAACTTCGATGCTTCCAACCTCGGCCTGCAATTCATCTAACGTTTCCATTATTCTTACACGTCCAACATCGGATGGGTCGGCCCGTGCGGCAGCTTCGGCGACACGAACATTTTCATACCATCGGTAGATCCGACGGCGCACTCGCCACCGAAGAAAAGGTGGAGCAAATCTCACAAACGGCAGCAGAACTGTGGCGATTGGAATCAGCAGAACAATTAGGCGCTGCACAAGATTGGCGGCCCAAAACGGCAAATATTGATGCAGAAAACCGGGACCGTCGTCGAAATACCGCGCAGCATCGTCACTCACGGGGAAATCCGCATAGCGAGGCGATGGGAACTCGCCCGGGGCGGAGAATAGACCGCCACCACCGTGAATTTTGCGAGCAGCCTGTAAGAGAAGCGAGGCAATCGCCGGGTGCAAGTCATCGTGCGCAACCAAATTGGCGGTCGTAGCAAGTAGCGAAACCGTTCCAGGCGGAATGTTCTTCTTCGGGTCGATAATTCCCTCAGGCAGCGTCTCCACCGAAAGAAACTGATACAATCGTGAGAATGCCTGGGTGTGGGGGAGCGCGGCCAATTCTATACCCGGCGTCGTCACTAAATCGCGGATAACTGGCGCATACCCACCAACGAAGGCAGCGGCGTCAATATCACCCACCACCAAGGCCTTTGCCGCTTGCTCACCACCTATATAATGACGCTCCAGGGCGTCGTCATCATACGACAGGGACAGCAGGTTTCGGACAAGATCACTGGTGCCGCTTCCTTTCGCGCCGATCGCTATGCGAAAGCCGGCGAAACCGCGTGAGGTTGAAGGACGTTTATCCGCACGAACGAATAACCAGAGAGGTTCTGGATAGAGGCTTGCGAGCGATACGAGATTTGGATGGTCGTCCTTGTTGCCAATACCTCCTTGAAGGAACGCAATGTCGACGCTCTGTTCATCGTTTGTGAGCCGCCGCAGGTTGTCCAGCGATCCTGACGATTCAACGAGTTCGACCTCGATACCGTCGACGGCCAAGGCGGCCTTATATTGTTCACCGAGCGCGGCGTAGGTGCCCCCCGGTGCCCCTGTCGCCATACGAATGCTTGATGGCGGTGCAGGTCTGACGAAATAAGCTGCTACGGCAAAGCCGGCGAGAACGACCAGGACGAACGGCAGATAAGATTTGAAGGCCACTCTCATCCGTCGGCTATTCCCTCTCCTCATCGAAAAAGCACTCAAACTAATTCCAAACTTCATGCCGGCCAGCACCATCATTCCTTAGGCACCCCTGGACGATGCCCAGGCCCGCTTTGACAATAACTTCGAAGATTGGATCATAGCCCCTCGCCTCGCGGGTTACGAGACCGGCACGCAGATGCCTGCCTAGGCTCCACCCTCCAAAGCTCCCATATTCTATTTCGCCCATCCAATTCGCCTTCGCCCAACGCTATCCTTCATTCCAAATTTGTCAGCCGCGCAAAGAACGCGAGACGGGGGACTGGACCGTTCCGCTCGTCAGGTGCCGTCCGCTGCGTTGATGATGTCGCGGAAAAGTAAATGCGTCAGGTCAAGTTGGAACGCTGAACGGGTCGGCAGCATGATTGGCCCGGCAACATAGAAGTTCAGCCTCATTTATGCTTTCATCAAGCGGCAACGCAGAGCCTGTACCTGAGGGAGAAGATAAATGCATACCTATAAATCGACCAAGACGGAGACCGGAATTGAGGCTTGGCCGCCGCTGACGGAAACCTTTGACATCAAGATTCTCAAGGGTGAGCCGGCGCAATCCGGGCGTGTCGACTATGGTAGTCTGGAGGGGCCGATTGTCGGCGGTGTGTGGGAGTGCACGGAAGGCGTCTTCGAGTTCAACTACACCGCCGACGAACTCGCGACAGTCTTGGAGGGCGAAGTCAGGATCACCGACGCAAGTGGCAATACGGAATCCTACGGACCCGGTGACAGCTTTCACATCGCAAAAGGCGAGAAGACGGTGTGGGAGGTTGTGCGCCCTCTCCGGAAGTGCTTCATCATCTATATTAGCGGTTAAGCCAAACCGTCCGACTTGCCGCGAGTGTAGTTCGGTTTTGTCATAGCGCGCGCCGGGGCGCCGCATTTACGCGACTGTGTACTGTAGCAGCTACAGAGGCAATATAGCCTCGCTGTCGCTGCCCTCAGGTTTCTCCAGCCCGGCTGCGTGGGCGTCTTTTTCGCCGCAACGGGGACGACCCGGGTTTCGGTTTTTCGCTGTCTCCAGTCGTTGGCGCGGCTTTCCGCTTCGATGAGGACTTCGGTCCAATCGATGTTTTGGG
>JABJCZ010000291.1 GCA_018668475.1 Alphaproteobacteria bacterium
ATGCACCGCGTGACGTAAACTTGATCAATTCGAACGACGGATCGCCACCGGGAAGATAGGCCAGACGATAACCCGAGGTACGGTTGCGCCCCTGGAACAGGCTGAGCGATAAACGGCCCGCCTCGACGCTCGACGTCAGATCGATTTCCAGCGAGAAAGCGTTGGAAATTTCCGTGGCTGAGAATATCTCCGCGCGATCTGCCTGTGTCGAGACGGTGCTGGAACTGCTGGACTTGCCGCTGTCGTCGCTCAACAGGGCGCCGAGTAGTGACGACGCGAGATCCTTCTTTTTCTTCTTGGGCGCTGTAGTGGTGGAGGTGGAGGCGGCTCTCGGAGGCTCAACGAGGGTCTTCAGGCCCAACCGGGAATCGACGCTGAAGCGGCCCTCAGCGACAGTCCAGGTCGGGTTCTTGCTGAACTCACCGTCGCGAAAATTGTCAAATAGTAGTTCCTGTTGAAACGGTCGGTCGTGGCTTTCCAGAGCTTCGCGTAAATCTCTCAAAAATCGGGGGTCAGCCGCCCGCGCCTTTTCTGCCTCGTCAATCAGCTCATTAAGGCGATTGACGAGATCGTCCGACGATCCGGTGTCATTACCCCAGGTGCTGTACTCGGTTTCGGCCGCATTACTGGCTGTGCTGGCAACAGCCACGCTGGCGAAAATCATGCAGCCGATGGACACGGCTGCAATACTTCGGCGAAACATGATCATCACTCCCGTCTGTTTCGTGTGGCTCTGCATCAACAGAATGCCTATTGTCTATTCCGATATTGCCACAACTGCGCGTTTACGCCTGTGACCATGAGCACATCAGCGTTGTAAGCGCGATAAATATGGAGAGCCACACCATGGCGTTTATGAGTGTCAAAGTCGCAGAGCGGATCGCGGCACCAGCCGGTAAGGTATGGGAATTGATCGGCGTGTTTAACGGGTTAACGAAAATCATGCCGGGCCTGATAACGAGCAGCGAGCTCAATCCGGGCGGGACTGTCCGCAAGCTCAAGATCGCAGGCGCAAAAAAGGCGCTCCAGGAAAGGTTGCTGAAATACGATACGGCGACGATGACACAGGTCTACGAGATTGTAGATGCGCCCAATACGCCGGTCCCATTCGTCAATTATACCGCCACCATTCGCGTCAAGGCGACCTCCGCCCGCGCCTGTACGGTCGAGTGGTCCAGCCGTTTCGAGCCAAAAAAGACGTCCAGCAAGCAGGAATGTCAGGAAATGGCCGAGATGGTTTACGGCGCCGGCATTGAAGGTACGCGCAAGAAGCTTGGCGTAGGCACGGCCAAAAAGAAGGGCGCTCCAAAGAAGAAAGCAGCCGCCAAAAAAGCGCCAGCCAAGAAAACCGCGGCCAAAAAATCAACCGCCAAAAAGGCTGTTGCCAAAAAGGCTCCGGCCAAAAAGAAGGCCGCTCCAAAGAAGAAGGCCGCCGCCAAAAAAGCGCCAGCCAAGAAAACCGCAGCTAAGAAATCAACCGCCAAAAAGGCTGTGGCTAAAAAAGCCCCGGCCAAAAAGAAGGCCCCGGCTAAGAAGAGGGCACCTGCCAAGAAGAAAGCTGCAAAGCGCGGTTAAAACCGCCTAGTAGTCGATCTTCATCAAATAAAGGCCGCCGGGAGGGGCGTTTGGTCCCCCCTTCTGGCGGTCTTTTGCGTCCAACGCGCGGCTGACGTCGTCGGGCGTCCAGTGGCTGCGGCCAACCAGTGACAATGTGCCGACGATGGCCCGCATCTGGTTGTGCAGAAACGAGCGCGCCTTGCCGATAACATGAATCTCATCGTCAAAGTGTCTCACGTCGAGCTGATCTAGCGTCTTCATCGGTGATCTCGCCTGGCACTCGGCGGCGCGAAACGTCGTGAAATCGTGATGCCCGACGAGGCGGGCCGCACCTTTAGCCATGAGCGCCGGATCCAGCGGTTTCGAGCAAAACCAGGCGCGGCCGTATTCAAGTGTCAGCGGTGCGCGTCGGTTGATGATGCGATAGAGGTAGGTGCGCGCTTTGGCATCGCGCCGGGCATCAAAATCGTCGGCAACCTGTGCAGCGTCGAGCACCGCGATGCGGGCAGGTCGTAGGTGAGCGTTTAGGGCGCCACGGATAACATCCGTCTCGCGCTCCTCCGGCAGGTCAAAGTGACAAACCTGGCCGCGGGCATGCACCCCGGCATCGGTTCGGCCAGAGCCCATCATCCGCGTTGGGTGCCCGCAATAAGCCAGCGCAGCGGCTTCAAGTTCGGCCTGGATAGACGGGCCGGAGTCCTGCCGCTGCCAGCCGACAAATTCGGTGCCGTCGTATTCAACGGTCAGTCGGTAGCGGGGCATGACAGAACTGTTCCCGGCGCAATCGGGCGCCCGCGCAAAAAGGTGTCGGCATCAAGGGCCGACTTGCCGGCTCGCTGAAGCATTGTGACGCGTAGCCGGTTGCCATCACCGCAAGCGATGGTGAGCCCTTCGCTTGTACACACCGTGCCGGGGGCGTCCTGACCGGTGCCACAGGAGTGGTGGGCCCGCAAAATACGGACGCGTTCACCGTTGAGGTCAAACCAGGCGCCAGGGTAGGGGGCCAGGCCATTTACCTGCCGAGCGATGTCGACGGCAGCCGTGCGCCAGTCTATCCGCGCTTCGGCTTTGAGTATCTTTGCGGCGTAGGTCATCCCTTCTGCGGGTTGAGGCCGTGGCGCAATATCGCCATCAGCGAGGCCGGCCAGTGTCTTTACCAGCAGATCGCCGGATAGTGCGGCAAGCTCATCGTGAAGTGTTCCTGCGGTCGTTGTGTCGTCGATGGCAACGTGTTGGGCCAGCAGTGTATCGCCAGTATCGAGGCCTTCATCCATTTGCATGATGGTTACACCGGTCTCCCGATCGCCAGCCATGATGGCGCGCTGTATCGGCGCGGCACCGCGCCAACGTGGCAGTATTGATGCATGCGCATTGATGCAGCCAAGTCGTGGTGCGGCAAGAATCTCAGGGGGCAGAATGAGGCCGTAGGCCACAACAACGGCGATATCGGCCCTCAGCGCCTGAAACGCCGCGACTGACGTATCGTCGCGCAGTGTCACAGGTGTCCGCACGTCGATGCCATGGTCTTCGGCTGCTGCGCCAACCGGCGTTGGCCGCGCTTTTTGTCCGCGACCCGCGCGGCGGGGAGGTTGCGAATAAACGCAGAGAATTTTGTGGCCGGCGTCGTGCAGGGCCTCGAGGGACGGCACCGCGAAATCCGGTGTTCCCATAAATACGAGGCGGAGTGGGGTCATGCGCGAGGCCGGTTCAGGCGCTGGCGGCTTTGGCAGCTTGCGGCTGGCCAAATGCATCGCCCTCGCTGCGCCGCAACTTGGTGAGCTTGCGCAGGATCATACTCCGCTTGATTATCGAAATATGATCGACAAAGAGTATACCTTCCAGATGGTCCATCTCATGCTGCAGGCAAACTGCCTGGATGCCCTCGGCCTCCATCTCACGAATTTCACCTTCCAGATCGAGAAACCGGAACCGAACGGTGTTGGGGCGCTCGACTTCGGCGTAATGATCCGGCAGAGATAGGCAGCCCTCCTCATGGATAATCCGGTCCTCTCCGTTCCAGATGATCTCGGGATTGATCATGTGCAGCGGGTTGGGCGGCTCGTCCTTGCCATGGATATCAGTGACAATAATTCGCTTGGCAACACCAACCTGAATCGCAGCCAGGCCCAGGCCGTCCGCCGCGTACATGGTTTCCAGCATATC
>JABJCZ010000292.1 GCA_018668475.1 Alphaproteobacteria bacterium
CCGCAAGGATCTCTTCAACAGTGACGCGCCCAACGGGTTTATCCGAGAACCCTCTCACCGAACGCCGCCCGGTGATTGCCTCAATCACGTCCATTCTGTGTCGTCTCCCGAAAGTCTATCGCGATGTGTCGGCGTGGGTCACCGGCGGACCCTTACGCCGATCAATACCCGCCGTGGCTGCGATCAATCTTGTTGCGGTTGTCGGATGTCCAATACGCCTTCTTCCGCTGCATGGCCTTCCAGGTAAACGCCCAACCATCCGGATCATGCGGAATATCTTCATCAACCCGGCTAATGGCCGCATTGTGCGGGCCGGTACGAATGGTATCCGGCTCGCTCCGTGCTTCCGCCGCAATACTGGCCAACGCCCCGATCATCTGATCCATCTCTTCAATTGTCAGAGATTCACCAGGTTCAATGGTGAAAGGCTGGGGCACCAGCATCGGCACATGGCTCTCCATGTAGTGCTGCACGCCATAATCGACCATGCGATCCTTGATCTCGAAGGTGCTGACGCCGGTTTCCTCAAACAAAGGTTCCCAGCTGTACCGAACCTGCTCAAGTTTCGGCAAATCATTTTTCGGCCACGGAATTCGCACGCCGTCGATCTCGCGAATTCTGGCAAGCATGTAGTTGTTGTTGAGCACGGCCGTCTCGGCGACGGCCCGCAAACCCTCGGCACCCAGGCTCATGACCCAGCAATAGGCCTTGAGCACTGCGTGAACATTGCCAACGAACGAGCGAATTTTGTCGATCGCTTCCGGGCGATCATCCTCAAGGTGATAGCGCTCGCCATCAAATGTGATCACCGGCTTGGGTAAAAACTGGCGCAAATGCTCCTTCACACCCACCGCTGCACAGCCCATCCCGATCCCCGCATGCGGGGCCGAGAACGTTTTGTGCAAATTGAACTGGCACATATCGAACCCGGCATCACCCGCGCGGGTCACACCCAGTAGCGGGTTGCCGTTCGCCTGGTCATAGGCGCAAAGGCCACCAGCCTCATGCACGAGCCGAACGAACTCCTCGATGGCCGGGTTGTATTGCCCGGTGTCTTCCGGGTTGGTCAGCATAAGTCCAGCAGTGCGATCTGAAATGGCGGCTTTCAGCGCATCAACCCCGGCATACCCCATCTCACCCGGCATCAGCGTAATCACCTTGAAGCCGGCCACATGAGGCGTGGCCGCATCCGCCGGGTGGGAAAATGCCGTGGTAATAATCTCGTCCCGCTGGCCCAGTTCGCCGCGGGATTCGCGGTACGCGCGGATCAGACAAGCATTGGTATAGATCCCCTGCGCGCCGCTCGCCGGTTGAAAGGTAAATTCATCCATGCCGGCGATATTGCACATCATCCGATTGAAGCGGTACATCACTTCCAGCAGGCCCTGCATTGTCTCTTCGCCCTGCAACGGATGGAGATCCGAGAAGTTCGGTTGGCGAGATACATGGTCGTGCATCTTGGGGCTGTACTTCATCGTACAGGTGCCCATCATGTCGACCGCGACATCCATCCCGAGGCACATTTGCGACAGGCGGGTAAAATGCCGCACAACACGATGCTGCGGCACCTCCGGCAATTCCGGTACTCCTTTGCGCCGTATACTGTCCGGCAAATCGGCCAGAACGTCGCCCACTGCGGCGGCAATAGCCGCGTCAGCCGCCGGCGGCACAATGCCCCGCTCGTCGGCCTCACTAAGCTCCATGATCAGCGGTTCATTCCATTTTGCGGCATGCCATGTAGGGCTGGTGGGTTTTGCGTCACTCATTGAACTGCCTCCTGCACTGCATCAACCAGTGCGTCGATATCACCCTTGCTATGCACTTCGGTCACGCAGACGAGCATTGCCTGACCCAGCGCCGAAAACTCGGTGCTGAGATCGTGTCCACCGACGATGTCCTGTTTCATCAGAGCCGCGTTCACTTCGGCAACAGACTTGCCGGCGCCTTCAAAACTGACGACGAACTCCTTGAACATCGGCGTGTCGGCCTGCAGAACGCTCAAACCTGCAATCCCGCCAAGGCGCCCGGCCGCATAACGCGACCGCTGCATTACGCCCTCACCGATTTCGACCATACCTTTCGGGCCCAGCAACGACAGATAGACCGCCGCGCCGATACCCCACAGCCACTGCGTAGTACCGTAGTAGTCCGTCGCCTCATGGCGCGTGTCGTAGGCCGTGCGTTCCATGGTGGACCAGGCAAAGCCGATCTCACCGTCTACTTTAGTTGGCGTCGCTGAGACCAGCGTCGTCGGCAACTCAGCGACAAACCTGGCTTCATCCCGGCATGCCGTGAACCCGGCGCAGCCACCGCCCGCGAACATGTGAATACCGAGGGGCTGCAAATCTCCGACAACAAAATCTGCGCCGTAATCCCCTGGCGGAGCCAGAACGCCAAGGCTAATAGGATCAACACCAACGACAACCAATGCGCCCGCACTGCGCGCAGCCTCAGAAATGGCGGCGCCCTGGGTTTCAATGGTTCCGATATAGGCCGGATTTTCGAAGTAGACCGCGCCGATATCGTCGCCGAGCTTGGCGACCAGATCATCAAGATCAAGCAGGCCGGTGGCCGGATCCTGCCGGACGGTACGAATATCAGCGTGAGGCTTTGTGAAGCCCCGCATCTGGGAGAGCCGCTCCGGGCTCATGAGTTCCGGCACCAGCACGCCACGTCGCCCGGTTAGGCGCCCGCAAGCGGCCACGGCACTGTCAGCCGCTGCGCCCCAATCGTAGGTCGGCGGGGTCACCACCTCCATACCGACCAGCTCACCCAGCATGGACTGATACTCGAAAATCGCCTGGTTCTTACCGTGGTCAGAATACGTGCCGCCAGCGTAGGACGTCAGAAATTCGCCCCGGTGAACGATCTCGTCACAAATCGCAGGAATAAAATGCTGCCAGCATCCCGCACCCCTGAAGTTGAGAAAATCCCGCGTGCTCTTGTTGGCCGAAAGAATGTCCTCAACATGGCGCCGCAGGTCGTATTCGCCCGGCATTGAAGCCGGCAAATCGAGGCCGCCCTTGAACTGCAGGTTCTCTGGGATCGAGGCGTAAAGATCCTTCACGCTGGCAAGGCCAACGGCATCCAGCAACCGCTTGCGCGGCCCGGGTGCTGCGTTGGGCACATACGGGTGAATGAAACCGTCCTGATCGGTCATACCTGTCTCCCAATTAGTATTGTTATGGCTCGTTACAAAGCATTATAGCGGCACCATCTCAGGCGAATAGCTATTCAACGCCCAACAAGGAAAACCAGCAAAAATGACAACGTTATGAGGGATATCGCGGTCGTCGCCACCACACTTGCCGACGATTCAGGAACGAGCACCTTGTAGCGCTGGGCAACGACAAAGGCCGTGGCCCCCAAAGGGGTGCCTGCCATCAAAACTGCCATCGCCGCCCACATTGGCTCCAACGGAAACACCCAGCTGACCAATCCCCAGACAATTGCCGGAAAAATCACAAGTTTGAGAATACTCAGCACCGTAAGACGACCAATCAAGCCCCCCACAGGAATAGTCGAGACAAACAACCCGATGGCCACCAGCGCACATGGACCTGCGGCATCACCCAGAATATTCAGAAAATTATCTACGGCCTCCGGAAATTCGACACCTGATACAGCCAGCAACAACCCGGTCAGCACCGACAACACCATTGGGTTAACGGCGAGCGTGCGAAGAGTGCCGGCAACGATTTGCGCCGAACCGCGTCCACGATTGCGGGAAACCTCTATCAATATCGCGGCCATAGGAATGATCAGAATGGCGTTCACGGCCACGGTCATACTGGCCGGCACGATTGCCGCCTGCCCGAAAACAGTCGCGGCCAGGGGGATACCGAGATAGCCCGTATTGCCATAGGTCGCATTGACCGCGCGGATGGCTCCATCTTCCAAACTCTCGCGATACAACAGCCGCGATAGCAGGCCGCTCAACACCCAAACCGCGATCATGCCGATGATGAAGGCCGCGAGAAAATTTCCGTTGAGAATGTCAGAGACCGGCGCGCGAGCGATGGAGCGGATCAACAACGCCGGCAAGGCGAACATGAACACGAAGCGATTAAGTGCTTCCGTGCTCTGCGGCCCCAGCCATTTGAGTTTGCCAGCCGCGAATCCACACGCGATTAACGCAAAGACGGGAATGACCGCCGTAACCAGAATATCCATGCGCGCGTGTTTTCTTCCGGCTCGTCAGGCAAACGCTTCAGGCAGGCACGCCAGGCAGTGTTACACCGATCATGCAATCACGCGTCACAAGTGCCGCAAGTTCTGACTCGCTCATGCCCTCGGTTCCGGTCGGACGCATCGGCAAAACGAGATAGCGCAACTCCGCTGTACTGTCGTGCACGCGCAAGGTCACGTCGTCCGGTAATTCCGTTCCAAATTCCCGCAATACGGTTCGCGGCTCCCGCACCACGCGAGATCGATACTCGCGGGACTTATACCAATCCGGCGGCAACCCCAGCAGCATACGCGGATAGCAGGAGCAGAGGGTGCAGACGAGCACGTTGTGAACCTCGGATGTATCCTCCACCACAGCTAGCCGGGTCGGACCCATTTCGATGCCCAGGCTCGCGCAGGCCGCCGTACCATCGTCGAGCAAACGCGCTTTGAATTCAGAATCGACCCAAGCTTTCGCCACAACCTTGGCACCGCCCTCTGGTGAGCGTGAGTCCATCGCTTCAACGGCGGCTCTGATCTGACCGGGTTCCAATATTCCCTTGTCGATCAACAGTTCGCGAACGGCAATTTCCATCACGTTGTAGTGGCCAAGACCTTCGCTACTATCTGGCGGTGGCGTGTGATCATGGTCATGGCCCGCGTCGTGTCCGCCGGTATCACTCATTGCGCGTCTCCATGTTGTGCGGCCATTGGCTCAAGCCAGTGTTCATAAAGTTCCACATCGACTGTATCCGCGGCACCATCGTCGTAATTCTGCCAGACGTCACTCTGTGCAAAGCGCACCCGATACAGAGCCTGCCTCGGCGTCCCGTTCCTGCCGAACGCGAGGTCCTCGGGGTTGCCAAATTCGCCGCAACATTGCTCGACCACACCGGCCTTGCCCATGATGTAACGTGGCGTACGAAGGTGCCCCATCGGGTGGGCTTCGCGCACACGCACTGTCTCACCAACGTCAAATTTCGCCACGATCAAGCGCTCCCGTCGGCGCGGCTCTCAACTTCGGCCATCTTGCGGCCCAGTTCGTCACTACTGAGGATGCCTTTTTCGAGCAACGCATGGGTAATCGAGTGAATCCAGCGCTCGTAATAGCTCATGTTTTCGTAGGCGCCGGGGCCAAGTTCTTCAATTCCACGGCGCAATTCGTCTACCGTGATGAGCTTGCGGTCCTTGCCTGACAACAGCACCAGCATTGCATCAACCCGCTTTTCCCACCATTCAAACGCATGCTGACTTTCCCGATCAATGGGTCCGGCCTCAAGCCCACCCATATCGTGCACGCCGCGTCCCTTTTCCATCTGCTGGCTCCCCGATTGCAAACGCCAGCCCAACCCTACCGCGCGCGCGCCCGTCCCCGCACGCAAAATCTGGTATTCTGGCGGCGCTGCTATGTTAGACACCTGTAGCATGTGAATGATCCAGCGGAGGCACCAAGTATGACAAATGAACTGGTCCAGTTGACAGCTTGCGAAGCCGTGCAAAAACTGAAAGCCGGCGACGTCTCCCCGCTTGAGTTGATTGACGCTGCGGAGGCCCGCATCGCTGCAACTGATGGCGCTGTCAACGCGATGCCAACGCAATGTTTCGAGCGCGCAAGAGAGCGCGCTACTACGCTGATGAACTCTTCATCGGACGGCGCACAAGGACCAGGCTGGCTGGCCGGCTTACCCATCGCAATCAAGGACCTCATGCCCGTAGCCGGTGTGCGCACCACTTATGGTTCCCCAATATTTGCCGATAACATTCCGCAAAAATCGGATGTGCTCGTTGACCGACTGGAACGTCAGGGTGCCGTCGTCATCGGCAAAACCAATACGCCGGAATTTGGCGCCGGCGCTAATACCTTCAACGAAGTGTTTGGCGCCACACGCAATCCATGGAACACCGACAAGACATGCGCTGGCTCATCCGGCGGCGCGGCGGTTGCTGTCGCGACGGGCCAGGCCTGGCTCGCGCATGGCTCGGATCTCGGCGGCAGCCTGCGCACACCAGCCTCATTTTGTGGCATCACCGGGTTGCGCCCAAGCCCCGGGCGCGTGCCCCGCAGCTCACTGGCCATGCCCTTTTCCAGCCTCGCGGTAGACGGCCCCATGGGACGCGACACTGCCGACGTCGCCTTGTTTCTCGACGCTATGGCAGGCCTGGAGTCAGCGGACCCCCTCTCCTACCCCGCGCCGGCCCTGAGTTACACCGAAGCCGTTCGAAATCCCGATTTGCCGCTGCGCATTGCCTACAGCCCCGACCTTGGCTTGTGCCCGGTAGACCCAGAGGTGGCGTCGATCTGCGCTGATGCCGCACAGAAGTTTGTTGATATGGGTGCCACAGTGGTTGAGGCCAGCCCCGCGTTTACCGGCGCGCAAGAGGCATTCCATATATTGCGCGCGGCGCAATTTGCCGCAGATAAAGGAGGGTTGCTCGATAAGCACCGCGACCTGGTAAAGCCAGATCTGGTCTGGAACATCGAGAAGGGCCGCGCCCTGACCTCGGAGGAAATTGGCCATGCCGAAATTTCGCGCGGACAATTGTATCGTCGTGTGGTTCGTTTCTTTGAGGACTACGATCTGCTGATCTGCCCGACCGCAATTGTGCCGCCGTTCGATGTCGAAACCCGCTACATCGAAGAAGCCGGTGGCGTAAAATTCGACAATTACATGGACTGGCTGACGATCACTTATGCGCTAACGCTCACCGGCTGTCCCATCGTATCGAGCCCCGCAGGACTGACCGCAAGTGGCTTGCCAGTCGGCGTGCAACTCGTCGCCCCGCCACGGCGCGAGGATGTTGCATTGGCCGCAGCCACCTTGCTTGAAAAGGCTGTCGGGTTAACCGCCCAGCTGCCCATTGACCCACGACCGCCAGCCTGAGGCCACGCGCGTATTCAGGTTCGGTAAGACGGGTCGCGGTCGTCGATCAGGCGCCAGAAGGCAGCAAATGCCCGCGCGCCGTGCGGCTCCACCTGATCATAGCCGGCCCAGGCTGCGGCCGACGCCGCACAAGCCTCGTCCGGCACTACAATAACGGGCGCACCACCGGCATTGGCCGCAATTTGCACCTCGCAGGCCCGGTTGAGATGCCACATTCGCAAAAAGGCCTCGGCAACAGTCTCGCCTACGGTCAATAGACCGTGGTTCCGCAGAATCAGGTGCTTGCGGCCTCCGAGGTTCTCAACCAGCCGCGCCTTCTCATCATCACGAACCGTGACACCTTCAAAATCGTGATATGCGACTTGCCCGTGGAGGAGAGAGGCATAGAGGCTCTCCATCTTGAGACCGCCCTGCTGCGCAGAAACTGCCACGCCCGCTGTGGTGTGGGTGTGCAGAATGCAACGGGCATTGGCCCCTGCGGCATGGATCGCGCTATGGATGACGAACCCAGCCGGATTGGCCGGCCACGCGCTCTCGCCAATAATATTTCCGTCGAGGTCAATACGAACAAGATTGGATGCCCGCACCTCGTCGTAACGTAACCCGTAAGGATTGATCAGGAACTCATCGTTCGCGCCCGGCAACCGCGTTGTGATGTGGCTGTAAATCAGTTCCGTCCAGCCCATATGATCAACAATGCGGTAGCACGCGGC
>JABJCZ010000472.1 GCA_018668475.1 Alphaproteobacteria bacterium
ACGGGAAAGGGTCAAACGGAAAACGATGGAGACCCGGCGCTTGCAATACCGCAAATACGCCGCCTAATATCTTGAACCAGATGAGCCAGATTCTCCTTTAGATCAGCTCCGAGTTTGTCCCAATTTATATGACGACGGACAACCCACGCCAAAATCATCAAGGCAAACGGCGATTTTCATGTCACGAATTGCCTGGACCATTTTGTTGACCGTCTGAAGATCGTCAATTTTCGATGACTCGGTAATCTCGAACACGATCTGCTTGCGAATTCGCAGGTCGGTCTTCAAAAAAGCGATCAGCGTCTCCACAAACCCCGGTGTGCTGAGAGAGCGACCCGAAAGGTTGACGGCGATGGACGCATCGGGGCCCGGCTCGCCAGTGCGAATGATCCGGGCGACGCGTTTGAACACGGCAAAATCGAACTCGCCAATATTGCCAAGTTGCTCGGCCATAGTAATGAACTTGAAAGGCGATCCGCCGTTGTCTTCAGGCAATCGGGTGAGCGCTTCATAGTGATGAACCGACCCGTCACCGAGGCTGACGATGGGCTGATACACGAGCTCAAAGTTATCTTTGGCGATGGTCTGTTTGATGCGCTTCATCCAGACCACGGTCTCTTTCATCATTTCCTGACCGCCCTGGGAGAGCGAATCAAGGGAAAAAGTGCCGTCGCGGGTCTCGGAAAATTTGTTGAGGGTATAAACGACAGCCTGTGCCGTCTCCTCTTCGGTCATGCCAGAATCATCGAGTTCTATGGTGGACGCGGCGATTTGAATAGCCTTGGTCACCGGCGCCACACGATGGAGGGTGTCCTCAACCATTTTGTTGAGGTCGGGAACATTCAACGTCCGGTCATGAACTAGGCCAAACTTGTCGCCCTCGATGCGCCCCGCCATGTCGCCATCGGTCGAATGACTTTTCAGAACCTCCGAAACCTCGGCATAGATTTCAGACTCCGTCTTGTCATCGATCTCGTTGCGAACCTTCGAGATTTCACTGATATCAACGAACGTCAGGTTGCAGTCTTCGCCTGATTCCTTGGCTTCAGTCAGACGCGCTTGTACAGCATCGCTGAAGCTCTCCTTGTCAAGCAGGCCGGTTTCAATGTCGCGGGTCTCGTTGCGCCGCTCTACCGCCAGGGGCCGGCCCCAGCCGTGGCGCAGCGCCAGGAATATGCGCCCCGGCATATCCGGCAACCGGCAGCCACTGATCCGCACCGGCTCAGCACTGCCGCCGCGATCCACATGCACGGGAAGAGACGCAAGGCGTCGGCCCGGCTTCAGTCGGGACAAACCAACTTTGATCTTCTCGCGATCCGCATCGGGAATGTGCTTGAAGAGATGTGTCCCGGCCAACTTGTCCGCTGACACACCAAACACACTTTCGGTTGCGCCAGCCGCAAATATGATCCGCCCGGCCTCGTCAGTTTCGACAAGAACATCTGCGCCAGCGAAAGCGAACGCAACAAATCGATTGCGTTCATCGCGAGCGGTCGCCGGTTTTGCTATCGGTTTCGGGGCGACCTGTTGAGCAGATGTGGAGGCCATGGCTAAAGCAGCATTCTTCAAAGGGTTTTGCAGCCCCTGGAGAGTACGTTTCATGTCATTAATAAAGTCTTTCCCGAGCCAAATACTGGCACCACGACCGTTGCCGGATTCTGCCGAGCAACGTATATACCGGGGCATGCAACGCACTGACCTCCCCCCCAAAGGAAGCCTCGATCACATCGAGACATGGGTGTTTGACCTCGACAACACCTTGTATTCCGCGACTTCGAGGCTGTTCGATCAGATCAGCGACCGGATCGGCGCCTATGTTGCGCGCCACCTGGACATTCCGCGCGACGAAGCAGCCCGAGTGCAGAAGAAGTATTTCCACAATTATGGAACCACACTTCGTGGCCTGATGCTTGAGCACGAAATGGATCCGGCGGAGTTTCTGGCCTACGTCCACGATATCGATTTCTCGCCGCTTCAGCCCCATGATCGATTAAACGATGCGTTGCACAGGCTTGACGGTCGCAAGATCATTTTTACCAATGCCGACACGCCCTATGCGAAGCGCGTGATGGCGCAGCTCGGCATTGACCATCATTTTGAGGAGATTTACGACATCGTCGCGGCCAATTATGTGCCCAAACCTTATCAGCCGGCCTACGACCTGTTTTTGGAGCGCCACCCCTTTGCGCCCGACCGCGCAATCTTTTTTGAAGACATCGCGCGCAACCTCGGTCCGGCAAGTGAAATGGGCATGGTCACCGTCTGGGTGCAGAACGCTGGAACCTGGGACCTGCCAGGGAATGACACCGTAACCCCTGATTACGAAACCAGCGACCTGGCGGAATGGCTTCACGCCGTCCTCGATAACCGATAATCGTTTGCCGCATCAACAAAGCGCGCACGCCCGCATGGAGATCACCGTGGATACAAATAGCCTGCAACAACAGATCGAAGCCGCCTGGGATGACCGGGAAAGCCTTTCAACTACGACCACTGGTACCGCACGGGAGGCCGTTGACACGGCCCTTAACGCGCTGGATTCCGGCACCTGCCGGGTCGCTGAGCCAACCGATGACGGCTGGAAGGTCAATGAATGGCTCAAGAAGGCTGTTTTGCTGTCGTTTCGGCTGAATGACATGGCCCCGATTGCGGGTGGGCCAGGCGACAATTCGCCCTGGTTTGACAAAGTGCCCTCCAAGTTTGACGGCTGGGATGATGCCCGTTTTCGCGACGCCGGCTTTCGTGCCGTGCCAAACGCGATTGTTCGCCGATCCGCCTACGTGGCGCCCGGCGTCGTGCTGATGCCATCGTTCGTCAATCTTGGCGCCTACGTGGACGAAGGATCAATGATCGACACATGGGCGACCGTCGGCAGTTGCGCGCAGATCGGCAAGAACTGTCATATTTCCGGCGGTGCCGGCATTGGCGGCGTGCTCGAGCCGCTGCAGGCAAACCCGGTGATCATCGAAGACAACTGCTTCGTCGGCGCCCGCAGTGAAGTTGCCGAAGGCGTGGTTGTTGAGGAAGGTGCTGTACTATCGATGGGCGTGTTTATCGGTGCGTCGACCCGCATTGTCGATCGCGACAGCGGTGAGGTGCACTACGGTCGCGTGCCGGCCTATTCCGTGGTCGTACCCGGTAGCC
>JABJCZ010000293.1 GCA_018668475.1 Alphaproteobacteria bacterium
AGATGATTGCCGTTATCGATGAGACGGCCCATAGCGTCGTCATGAAATGATCGGCAGCGTCCGCCCGCCTTTGGCGCTGTTTCGTGCAAGGTGACCTTGCGGCCCGCTGCGCAGAGCGCGACGCCAGCCGCCAATCCGGCCATGCCGGCGCCGATTACATGAATGTGCGATGGACTCATGATCTGATCTGGCGATCTCTGGTCTCGTTAGGGATACTCGCTGCGGGGCCACTGGCGGACTATATGGCATGAGTGGCGCTGCGCTGGCAAACCTGTGCTGAACCTGCGCCGGTAACGAAAGGAAAGTGCGGAATTGGTGGAACAATCAGGAGAAGCTGAACCGCTCGCCAGGCGCTGCCGACGGGTTGATTATGACCGCTATTTGATGGCCGGATTTGCACCACTGGAAGCGCGACCGGCGATGCTGGCATTGATCGCGTTCAACTATGAAATCGGACGGGTGCGGGATGTCGTCAGCGAGCCGATGCTTGGGCAAATTCGGTTGCAATGGTGGCGCGAGGCGATGGACGGCATTTATGCGGGCACGCCGCGCTCACACGATGTGGTACTGGCGTTGAATGACGCGATATCCGTGCATTCCCTGTCGCGCGAGCATTTTGACACCATGATCGACACACGCGAACAGGATCTGGATGATACGCCGCCCGATGATCTTCCGGCGCTTATGCGTTATGTCGCCGGAACGGCGGGTGCGCTGAATCAACTTATTCTTGAGGTCACTCAGCGGGAAGATGCGGCACTTCGCCATGCGGCTGCAGAATTGGGCGCAGCATGGGGGCTCGTAGGTTTGCTGCGGGCTATTCCGTCCCACGCAGCGCAGGGGCGTGTGCTGTTGCCGGCAACATTGCTAGCCGACGCGGGACTGTCGAGTAGCGATGTTCTATCGAAAAAGGGGCGAGATTGTGTGCGCCCAGTAGTTGTCGCCATTGCCTGCGAGGCTGCGAAAATTGTGGGTGAGCCGGGGAGCGGCTCCCGAAAATTACCGGAGCAGGCCCGGGCGCCTTTTCTTGCCGCACCGCTTGCCCGTTATTACCTGGGGCGGTTGAGTGCAGCAGATCACAACCCGTGGGACAAGCGCGTGTCGGGCAATCCACTTGGCAGGTTGAGAGCGCTTGGTATGGCGCGGCTGCGCGGACGCTACTGATGCCTTGTTAATGCTAATGGGCCAATCGCGCCCGCCGGCGTTTCCATTGAGCAAACAAAAATCCGATTATGCCGCCGGCAATGAGCGGGATCATGACCACCAGAACCAGTGGCATGCGGAAGCTCCAGAACAGGACTGTCACATGGATCGGGTCGATGTTCTGCAAAGCGATAATGAGCTGCAGGACTAGAATGCTACCGCCAATGATCAGGCGCGGGCTTTTCATCGTGCAAACCTCCTTTCGATTCGCGCGGCGCCCTCAGGCTGCCGGGCTAATACTGTTTTGTAACCAGTCAGCCATATCATGCAGCGCGCGGTCAGCATAAGCTGCGCGACGTTCGCGTTTTGGCACCTTTTTCTCAAGCGGTGGGAACAGGCCAAAATTGACATTCATCGGCTGGAAGATGCCGCCTACAAGCTGATCGCCGGTGATATAGCTGAGCAGCGCGCCAAGGGCGGTCGTGACGGGCGGTGGGCCCAACGTTTCGCCACTCAATTCGGCAGCGAGGAAACGCCCGGAGAGCAAGCCCGTGCCGGCGCTCTCAACATATCCCTCAACGCCGGTGATTTGTCCCGCGAAACGCACATTGGGCCGAGTCTTGAGGCGTAGCTCACCGTCGAGCAGGGTGGGGCTGTTCAGAAAAGTGTTGCGGTGGATGCCCCCAAGTCGAGCGAACTGAGCGTTTTCCAATCCCGGGATCATGCGAAAGATACGCACCTGGTCTGCATGTCTGAGCTTGGTTTGGAAACCGACCATATTGTAGAGCGTGCCAAGCGCATTATCCTGACGCAACTGCAACACGGCGTGGGCACGCGTGCCGGTTGACGGGTCAGTGAGCCCCACTGGCTTCATCGGTCCAAAGCGGAGTGTCTCGCGTCCACGCGCTATCATGACTTCTACCGGCAAACAGCCCTCGAAATAGGGTGTGTCCTGTTCCCAATCCTTGAACTCCACCGTATCGGCCTCGATCATCGCATCGAGAAACGCGTCGTATTGGGCCTCGTCAAAGGGACAATTTATGTAGGCAGCCTTGTCGCCGCCGGGTCCTTCCTTGTCATAGCGTGACTGAAACCATGCGCGGGAGAGGTCGATGCTGTCTTTATGTATCACCGGTGCAATAGCATCAAAAAACGCGAGAGCTTCCTCTCCCGTCGTTGCCAAAATATCAGCACTGAGATCAGGCGACGTCAGTGGACCGGTCGCGATGATATGGGGCCCATCGCCGGCTTGAGGTAATCTGCCTAACTCTTCGCGAACAATCGTAACCAGCGGTTCGTCTTC
>JABJCZ010000294.1 GCA_018668475.1 Alphaproteobacteria bacterium
AAAATAAAAATATTGTTAGGTTCGCGCCGCTGAGCGGCGCCGAACGGCATACACATTCAGAAATCTCTAACGGCGAAAAATGCCGTGTGCAGCAACCAGTACCCAGCCGATCATGAAAGCGACGCCGCCGAAAGGTGTCACGGGCGCAAGCTCGTGCCAGTCGGCCAAAGCCCGAATAGCAAGAATGCCTGAGAACAAAACAATCCCGACGCCGAAAGCGAGCGCGGCAAGAGTGAGTAGACGGCTTCCCTTTCCCTGTCCATGACCGTGGCCACCTGCCCGCGCAAGGGCCGCAATGCCGACAAGTCCCACTGTGTGGACAAGACCGAGGATTGAGGCGGTCTCAAGCCAGCCGGCAGCATCCTCATTGCCGCTGCCGACACCATGGCCAGCCGCTGCGGCCAACGCCACCATGGCCGCCCCTGATATGCCTGCAAAAACAAGTGTGAACCGCATGGCAGCTGCATAGCACCGGCGCGGGTCCGCTCACAAGCTGCTATGCTGGCACGACGATGATGAATCATAAAGGAATACCAATGAGCACCAGCAGCGAAGACAATGCCCGGGCACGTACACGCCGGCCCATCATCAACATGGGCAAGGCCGACCTTACCGCCTATGGCCCGCCTGATGGCAGCGGGCCGGGCGCCACAAAGTTCGGCGCGATGACGGCCCGGCTCGGGCCGGCTATTGGCGCCGAGAAACTCGGCTGCACCCTGGTGGTCATCGAGCCCGGCAAACGCCCTTGGCCCTATCACCTGCACCACACCAACGAGGAGATGTATGTGATCCTCGATGGCACGGGTACGCTGCGCTTTGGCCCTGATGAACATCCGCTCACTGCCGGTGATGTGGCGGCCTGCCCGCCCGGACCCGGCACCGCGCACCAAATTATCAACACCGGGGACGCGCCACTGCGCTATCTGATCATCAGCACAATGGAAGGGCCGGAAGTTGCCGAATATCCGGATTCAGGAAAAATCGGCGCACTTGCCGGCGTGCCAGGCGACAAGCCTTACCCGTTATTCCACCTCTCTCGCAAAAGCGACGCGAAAGATTACTGGGACGGGGAAGTCTGAAGGGCGGCGACGTCCGCGCCAAAAGTTTCAGCTGTAAAACGAAAGGCGCGGAAGGATTTTGACCAATGATCCGGCTTCAGACCCGCTTTCTCCCGTAGGCGCGAGAGGAAGGTAATCGGGTCAGGCACCCCCTTCCAGACGACCGGTAAAAACAGTGCTCGCGCGCCGGCGTCCTCAATAATCAGCCCATCACGGTCCGGTCGCAGCTCGGCCAGCAGCTCAGTTTCATCGGCCGCCGGTATCGCACGCGCATGGGAGAGAATGGAGATTTCAAGCGTGCAGCGCGCAAAGATCTCCGCGTTCAACCCGGCAAAACGTGGATCAGCAAACGCAGCGCGAAAGGCGTTCTGCACCACATCTTCGATCAAGGGGCGTCGGGGGGCCAGGGAGCCCACACAACCCCGCAAGCTCGTGCCCTCGTGCAGGCTAACGAAAGTCGCCCGACTGGCGCATAATGGCGCGGCAAACGTACCGACAGAGACTTGCGCCGGCTGACCCCTGTTAAGCCCGTTGATGATGGAGCGACGCGCGGCGTCGAGCAGGACCGCACGCTGGCTGTCCGAAAGCCGGGCCGAGACGGCATACTCAAACGCATAGGCGCCATAACCAACCACTTTAGCGCGGTCGCCCGCCGTGTCACCAGACGAGCGTAGGTCAAGGGCGGTGGCGCGCAGGTCCAGCCGGCGCGCGCAGGCTAGCAGGCCGCGAATAGCGCGATAGCCGCAAGCATCCTCGCCACGCAATCCGTCGCCGCGCAGTTGCTCAATCTGATCCGAAGTACTGCGGTCATGCGCGCGGGCGGCGTCATATGCCTCAAAGTGGCTGAGGTCGGACGAGATGATGACCAGTGTCTCATCCCCGCCCCACAAGGCGTCGAGCAGACAACCGGCCAACGCCTCATCTGCCTGCCCGATCAGAAATGGCGCCACGCTGGCATTGGGGAACGCTTCGGAGATGAAAGGAAGATGCACCTCAAGCGAATGCTCACCGGCGAAGCCGTCATCGAATAGAACGACACCATCAATCGCCAAGGCCTCATCGCGCGCTGCCGTATCGAGGGTCACCGGGCGAAGTGGCGTGCCAAGTGCCTCGGCTGACGGCGCGGCGATGCCCTGAAACCCAACCCGATGGGCCGGGCCAAGCAGTACCACACGGGTAATACGCGCCCGCGCAGCCTCATCCATGGCGCCATAGGCGGTGCCGGCGATCGCGCCGGAATAGGCATAGCCTGCGTGCGGTGCGATCAGCGCTTTTGGCGCACTGCCGGCGCCGGCTGATTGGACCTGAGCCGCGCCCGCTTCGATCAAGCTACGCACGCCAGCGGACAGCGCCCCGGCGTCCGCCGGATAAAACGTGCCCGCCACTCCAGGCGGGCGCGCCGATATGTCCTGTTTACTCATGTCCATGGCCCTGTTCCTGCCAATCCGGGGACTATACCTCAAACCCTGGCGTTTGCAGGCGCCGCAAAAACAAATGGCGCACCGCCGAAAATACCGACGATGCGCCATAGGGTTTACGTCGCACGTGCCTCTCGGCACGCCGAATATGTTTTACGCGGCGCGGCGAGAACGCTGACCGCCGCCACCACCAGGGCGACGATTGCGGTTGCCGGAGCGTTTCGGTTTCTGGCCGGCCTTCGGCGGCTCGTGCCGGGCGGGCTCGCCACTGGCAACGGTGAGGCGAATTTTGGTCAACCCCTCGATGCTGCGCAGAAAAGCCTGCTCGGAAGGATCACAGAGTGAGATCGCAATGCCCGACGCCCCCGCCCGTGCAGTGCGGCCAATGCGGTGGACATAATCCTCAGGCACATTCGGCAGCTCGAAGTTGATAACGTGAGAGATCGCGTCGACATCGATCCCGCGTGCGGCGATATCAGTTGCCACCAGAACCCTCACGCGACCATCGCGAAACCCCTTCAGCGCACGCTGGCGCGCGGCCTGGGATTTATTACCATGGATCGCATCAGCGCGCACTCCAGCACGCTCGAGAATCTCGGCAACGCGGTTGGCACGGTGCTTTGTGCGGGTGAATACGATAGTGCGCGTAATCGCCGGGTCCTGCAGAATATCGAGAAGCATCGTGCGCTTGTCGCCGGAGCTAACAAAATGCACGCTCTGCGCAATCCGCTCCACCGGGGTGGCCTGCGGCGCAACTGCAACGCGCTCGGGCTCATGCAGAATGTTGGCAGCAAGGCCAGTGACAGCTGCCGGCATGGTCGCCGAGAAAAACATCGTCTGGCGCTTCTTTGGCAAGGTAGCGACGATTTTCTTGACGTCGCGAATGAAACCCATATCGAGCATGCGGTCGGCTTCGTCGAGCACAAAGTGCTCAACCGTGTCGAGCCGCAGGTGCTTTTGGTTCATCAGGTCAAGCAGGCGGCCTGGTGTTGCCACCAGCACATCAACGCCGCGGCGCAACGCATCTACCTGTGACTTCTGATTGACGCCGCCGTAAACGACAGCTTGCCGCAGGTTAAGATTGCGCCCGTAGGTGCGAAGGGCCTCGTTTATCTGGATGGCCAGCTCACGGGTTGGCGCGAGGATCAGCGCGCGCACAAATCGCGACTTGGGCCGATCCTCATTGGCTGCGAGCTGTTGCAGAATGGGCAGGCCGAAGGCGGCGGTCTTGCCGGTGCCCGTCTGTGCGATGCCGAGCAAATCCTTGCCGGCAAGCAGCATGGGTATGGCCTGCTCCTGAATGGGGGTTGCGTGGGTGTAGTTTTCGCTGCGCAGTACGCGCAGCAGGGGCTCTTGGAGACCGAGCTCCGAAAATTCAATTTTGGTCACGAAATAACTTTCTGCCGGGGATGGCGTTTGCTCACAGCAAATCGCGGGCCCGGCCCGTCGCAATGCACCGAGCGCGGCCGGTGCAGGCGGATTAGCGAAAATGTTCTCGGGATTTTGGCGCTACCCACTTAGGTGGCAGCGCTTCGCGCGATCGCGAGACAGTGTTGATGGAAGGTCATATGAGCTTCAACGGCCCGATTGTCAACCCACAGACGGAATAAAGAGGCACGCTGTACACCCAGTACCCCTTGCAAGGCCAGGTCAAATGGCACATCTCTATCGGTGCCATGAGCAACGAGACAAGTAATCCTGAGCCTCCCAGCACACCACCGGAGAGTTGGCCGACAACCTGGTGGCACATGCTCGATAATGGGCGGGTGCAGTGCGACCTGTGTCCGCGCGCCTGCAAGCTGAAAGAAGGCCAGCGCGGGCTGTGTTTCGTGCGGGCGCGGGAGGACGACGCCGTCGTGTTGAAAACCTATGGCCGTTCGTCAGGTTTTTGCATCGACCCCATCGAAAAAAAGCCGCTCAATCATTTTCTGCCGGGCACGCCAGTGCTCTCTTTCGGCACAGCGGGCTGCAACCTCGCCTGTACTTTTTGCCAGAACTGGGACATCTCCAAAAGTCGCGAGGTCGATACACTAGCCGATGAGGCATCACCTGAGGCCGTGGCGCGCGCCGCCAAAAAGCTCGGCTGCCGCTCGGTCGCCTTTACCTATAACGACCCAGTGATTTTTCTCGAATACGCGGTGGATATCGCGCGCGCCTGCCATGCCTTGGGCGTTGCTACAGTTGCGGTAACCGCGGGGTATATTGAGCCCGGACCGCGCGCCGAGTTTTTTGCCCATATGGATGCAGCCAATATTGATCTCAAAGGGTTTACC
>JABJCZ010000295.1 GCA_018668475.1 Alphaproteobacteria bacterium
CAACCCCTGATCGGACCGGGTACGGCCGTGGTTACGGCTCAGAACGGCATTCCATGGTGGTATTTCCACAAACTCGACGGACCGATGCAAGACCATCGGGTGCAGATGGTCGACCCCAACGATACCCAATGGAACAATATCGGCCCCGACCGGGCAATCGGCTGCGTCATTTATCCGGCCGCAGAGATTGTAGAGCCAGGGGTTGTCAAAGTGCAGCCCCATCTGAGTCAGAACCGGCTGCCCATTGGCGAGCCCGACGGCAGCCGCTCGGAACGGGCGGTGGCGCTCAGTCAAGCGCTGGTTAGTGCAGGATTCAAGGCGCCGGTCCGGCCCAACATTCGTTCGGATATATGGGTGAAGCTGTGGGGCAACCTGGCGTTCAACCCGATCAGCGCACTCACCGGCGCGACGCTTGAAGACATTGCACGAGATAGCGAAACCCATGCTATAGCCCGTGCCATGATGCTAGAAGGACAGGCTGTGGGAGAGAAACTGGGTGCGCGCTTTGCCATCGACGTCGACAAGCGCATCAAGGGTGCAGAAGAGGTTGGCGCGCATCGCACATCGATGCTGCAGGACCTGACCCTTGGCCGGCCGATGGAAATCGACGCGCTGGTGGGGTCAGTCGCAGAACTTGGTCGCCTCGTCGACGTGCCGACACCAACCATCGATACGGTTTACGCCTTGGTCAAACGCCGTGCGAGGGAATCAGGGTGTTACCCCGGCTGAATCCTGGACCCGTTAGTTTGACCTTTACCAGACTAGCGCGCAGCCATCCTTGCGGGACTCGGACGCAGCGGTAAGTACGCCAGTGTCAGGATCAATCTGGATGGCCTGACCGCCGCCGATGGGCACTTCGGCCCAGCGAGTATTGTGGCCTTTGGCCTGCAGCGCGGCCGCTACGTCCGGGCTGATGGTTGTCTCCAGCTCCAGAACATCCTCAAAATGAAAAGCGCGCGGGGCGTCCAGTGCTTCCTGCACATCCATGCCATAATCGATCATGTTGGTCAGCACGTGCGCGTGTCCACAGGCCTGATAGTGCCCGCCCATAACACCAAACGGCATCACTGCTCGGCCGCCCTTGGCCACCATGCCCGGAATGATTGTGTGCATTGGCCGCTTGTTGGGCTCGATTTGGTTGGGGTGCTCTGGATCAATCAGGAAGCTCGCACCCCGGTTTTGCAGCATCACGCCTGATTTCGGCGCGCAAAGCCCGCTACCGAATGAATGGAAGGTCGAATTAATGAAGGAGACAGCCCCTCCCTTGTCATCCACGACCGTGAGATAAACCGTATCGCGGTGCTGCGTGCCACCCGCCGGCGGCATCCGCGTCATGGCCCGGCTCGGGTCAATCAGGCTGCGCATCCGCTCGGCATAATCAGCCGACAGAAGATGCTCTACCGGCACATTCACCAGATCAGGGTCGGCCAGCAGGCCGGCCCGATCACGATAGGCTAGGCGCGTGGCCTCGGCCTCTAAATGCAGGCGTTGGGCGCCCGACGATTCCATTGATGCAAGGTCAAATCCGGCCAGAATGTTCAACATGATCAGAGCAACGACACCTTGGCCATTGGGCGGGCACTCATAAACGTCGTAGCCGCGGTAGTTCGTGCTGATCGGGTCCACATATTGCGGCTCATAGGCGGCAAAATCGTCGAGGGTCATGAGGCTCCCCAACGAGCGCAGGTAACCAACGATATCCTCTGCCACTTCGCCGGTATAGAACGCGTCACGCCCCCCTTCGCCGATACGTGCCAGCGTTTGCGCAAGCTCAGGCTGGCGATGCACTTGACCAGCAACCGGGGCCTTTCCACCCGGCAGGAAAATACGTTTTGCAGTGTCGCAGGCATGGAGTTTGTCCACATTTCGTGCCCAGTCCGCCGCAATACGGGGGGCAACAACATAGCCTTCTTCGGCATACCGAACCGCCGGTTGCAACAGCTCGCCCAGTGACCGAGTGCCATGGTCTGAGACCAATTTTGCCCAGGCGCCAACAGCGCCGGGAATGGTTACGGAATGGGGGCTCTGGAAGCCAATGGTGTCAATGCCCTGCTCAATGAACCAGTCAATAGTAGCTGCCGAAGGCGCCCGGCCGGAGCCGTTGATGGTTACCGGAGGCACCCGGCCCTCGGGCGCATAGAGAACGAAGCAATCGCCACCGATACCGGTTGACTGCGGCTCGACAACACCCAGCACGGCGCAAGCTGCAACGGCTGCATCAATGGCATTGCCGCCGGCCTTCAGTACATCCAGCGCGACTCCGGTCGCCAGTGGCTGCGACGTTGCCGCCGCGCCGCGCAAACCGTAGACGGGGGAGCGCCCGGGCAATTGAAAATCGCGCATAGTATCCAGTCCCTCGTATCCTGCCGTCATCCGTTAGATTGATCATGCTTCTGCAGCGAGCTCACACCCGCGCAAAAAGGCATAGCGCTGGCCAATATGCATGCGAGTTGCACGATTGCAACGGCAATTGGGGCCTCTTTTGACCACATGGTGACCCCCTTTTATCCGACCATTCGGCTATCAATACCAGCGTTAAACACCAACGGGTGATAGCACGCCCTGCCCCGGCGGGACCGGCACCTGTCAATCGCGAAAATTTTCATACTTCGGAGAAGGTGATGTTTTGAAAATTGGCCCTGACAAAAATTGCCCCTGACAACAAGCCTGACAATGGCTCTGGCTATTGGCGTTGTGTTTAGTGCCGGTGGTGCGTCGCCAGCACTGGCTTCTGATGACCCCGCGCCCAAACGCGTCACAATCACCGGGGGGATTATTGATTCCTGATGCTATCTGAGCGAGATCATGTGGGCAACAGGAAGCGCCCATCCATATCAAAAATTCGCTATCGAACCCCAGCCGGATCGCCGCCCCTGTGTCAAAGGTAATGGTAGGCTTGGCGCCCTCAAGTCGCGAGTCATTCGGGGTCACCCGCTCGAACCCTTCGAGGACATCACTGTCTGAGGTTGTGAAATCAAAAGCGAAACCGTCAGCCGGAATATCTAGAAAGCCCTCAGTGGCGCTGATCGATTAAACGTGCGAAGCGGACACCGTCTCGCTGGCAGAAAAGAAACGAGCCATGTGATATCGGCTCATGTCAGGCCTCCGAAAAATCAGTTCAAGTTCACAAAACTACATAAAGAAAATTAATTGACTGATAACATTAAGGTTAAAGCTCAAATGCTGCGAGGGTCACAATCCGGGGGTCCCGCTCGGCTATTGCCAGCCCTTCACGTGCTATGTCCCGTGCCTTTAAACCTTGTACGTTGGTCCGTTACCAGTTCGATCAATACAATTCTGACAAAATTCAGAATGTGATCACTTAAGTTTTGTATAAGGCATGGTGAGGTCAGATCGAGGGTGAAGTCGCCTGTCGCCGAACGCGACACGAGCGTCACGAGCGTCACCCGGCCCTGCGGTAGCAATGGAAGTATCGACTGGGTAAAAAGCGGGCAGTATTTGTATTAACTTATTATAATAAAACTATATTATTCGGTATGTTAAGGATGTTTGAATTGTATATAGTCGTAATGTCCCGAATAAACAGTGAAATTGATCACACCGGACGCATTGTCCATATCGGTGCAAAAATGGGCCCGATGGCCCCGGAGTGGCAATGAGCAAAGCCAAAACTGCTTTAATAACGGGTGTTACTGGTCAGGATGGGGCGTTACTTGCGGAACTTCTGCTCCGCAAGGGCTATCAGGTCCACGGAATCAAGCGGCGTTCGTCCTCATTCAATACCGCACGCGTCGACCATTTGTACCATGACCCGCATATTGAAGACGTCAATTTCCTGATGCATTACGGGGATATGACTGACGCGACCAATCTGATCCGCCTGCTTAAGGACATTAAACCAGACGAGGTTTACAACCTTGCTGCGCAAAGCCACGTTCAGGTGAGTTTCGAAACACCCGAGTATACGGCCAATGCTGATGCGCTTGGCACGCTCCGTCTGCTGGAAGCTATCCGAATACTGGATCTCGGCGATACGTGCCGGTTCTACCAGGCCTCGACCTCTGAACTCTACGGCAAGATCCAGGAAACGCCGCAGCGCGAAACCACGCCATTTTATCCACGAAGCCCTTATGCCGCCGCGAAACTTTATGCGTATTGGATTACTGTCAACTACCGCGAGGCATACGGTTACCACGCGTCGAACGGTATCCTCTTCAATCATGAAGGGCCGACACGCGGGGAAACTTTTGTCACCCGCAAGATAACGCGCGCGGTTGCCGCTATTGAGCTGGGGCTTCAGAATCGACTTTATCTTGGCAACCTTGATGCAAAACGCGACTGGGGCCATGCAAGGGACTACGTGGACGGCATGTGGCTGATGCTGCAACAGGACACACCCGATGATTATGTCCTGGCCACCGGCGAAGCCCATTCGGTGCGGGAGTTCGTTGAGCTCGCTTTCGCGGAGGTCGGGCGCACCATTGAGTGGCAAGGCAGTGACGAAAACGAAAAAGGCGTCGACGATAAATCTGGCGAAACTCTCGTTGAAATCGATCCCCATTACTTTCGGCCAACGGAAGTTGAAATACTGCTGGGCGACCCGGCAAAGGCGAAAGCCGTTTTGGGGTGGGAACACACTACCCCGTTCGCTGACCTGGTCAGTGAAATGACCAAGGCCGACCTTGAATTGATGCGCCTTGAACAACGGATTACTCGGGAGTAGCCCCCCCCTGTGAACTCGCATCAAACTTATGCGCTTGAGGGCAAGCGGATCTGGATTGCCGGGCACCGTGGGATGCTTGGTGCAGCAGTATGCCGGCAACTTGAAACAGAAAATTGCGAAATTCTCACCTGCGACAGGGCGTCTGTCGATCTGCGCCGCCAGCAGGAAATCGAAACCTGGATTGGCGACAATCGACCAGACGCCATCATCATCGCGGCCGCCAGAGTGGGGGGCATTCAGGCCAACAACGCGCTGCCCGCCGAGTTTCTCTATGACAACCTGATGATCGAAGCCAATGTCGTTCACGCCGCATTTGAGGCTGGAGTCGAGAAGTTGTTGCTGCTGGGCTCATCCTGCATTTATCCACGTGCAGTAGAACAGCCCATGCGCGAGGATGCCCTTCTAACGGGAGTGCTAGAGCCGACCAACGAACCCTATGCGATTGCAAAGATTGCAGGGATTAAGATGTGCGAGAGTTACAACCGTCAGTATGGCAGAGACTATAGATCTGTGATGCCCACTAATCTATACGGGCCAGGCGATAATTATCATCCAGAAAATAGTCACGTTGTACCGGCACTCGTCAGACG
>JABJCZ010000296.1 GCA_018668475.1 Alphaproteobacteria bacterium
CAGAGCACCAGTAACGGCGCCTTTGTCTTCAAGGGTCAGGCCCTCGGCGGGCATGGCCAATAGTGCCGAACCGCCACCGGATATCAGGCACAGCACGAGGTCGTCTGGCCCGAGGCCTTCCACGGATTGGAGGATGCGCCCGGCCGCTGCACGCCCGGCAGCATCGGGCACCGGATGAGCGGCCTCCACGACTTCAATTGTTTCCGTCGGGGCACCATGGGCGTAGCGCGTCACGACCAGACCCTCAAGAGGCCCTTGCCAATGGCGCTCCACCGTCGCGGCCATGGCCGCAGCGCCTTTGCCTGCGCCGATGACTACGGTGCGGCCTTTTGGGGCCGCAGGCAGATACGGGGGTAGGCAAATATCCGGAGCGGCGGCATCAACCGCGGCGCGGAATAGGCTGTGCAGAAGGTCTTGAGGTTCAGGGCTCATGAAGGGCGCAATTATCGCAGAGTCGAAGGGCGAGGAAAAGGGTCGTGCGGTGGTGCAGGTGTCACTTGTGGCTCATGCGTTGCGCTATGGCGATGCCAGCGAGCACGACGCCACAAGCCGCGCCCTGCAACGGGCCGAGTGATTCGCCGAGAATTATCCATCCGGCAATCGCCGCCAGCACCGGGTTGGCGAGCATGGTGGTGGAGGCGAGAGACGCGGGTAGATGCCGAAATGCGAGCGTGATCAACGCTTGTCCGCCCGCCTGGGAGACCAGGGCAATTCCGAGCAGGATGCCCCACCCGGCCAGCGTGGCCGGAATCAGTGATTCGCCCATGATCAGCGCCGCGACCAGAAGACTTGCTGCACTGAATACCCCTGAGAGCGCCATAATGGTGCCGGTTGGCAATGCGCCACGCAGCATTTTGATGACGAACAGATAGGCGCCGTACATCAGCGCTGTGAGGACACCAAGCGCGTCACCGAGCGGACTGCCGGTTTCACCTGTCGCGCTTGAGAAGATCAGTAGTCCGGCGCCGCCGAGCGCCACAAAAAGGCCGGCCATAAATCCGCCGGTAATTTTTTCTTTCAGAATAAGCCAGGCGCCCAGCGTGACCACCAGGGGCGTCAGATTGCCTAGAAATGTCGCGTTGGCGATGCCGGAGAGGCGTATGGCGTTGTGCCAGGCCATCAGGTCACCGGTAAAGAGCAAGCCCGCCAGAGCAATGATTGCCCAGTCGCGCCGGGTAAGTCGGCGGACTGCATGATTCTGCCTGTCTTCCAGCAGCATCCACAGAGTGAGCAGCGGCAGGGCAAAGGCCATGCGCCATACGGCGGTCGCTGTCGGGCCGATGTCACTGAGTTGAACGAAGATGGGAGCAGACGATATGCCAACGATGCCGGCGGCCAGCGCCAGCCCCCCCAAACGGGGATTAATTACGACATTTTGGTCTGCCGGTGTGGCCATGGGCCAAACCCTCTTGCGCTTGCACTCCGGCGCCCCTTATAGAGGGCGGTGCACCCGCCGGCCAGCACAGCAATTAGCGTGCAGGGGTTGGCAATGCCCAGTTGGCGCGCCACATTCATCAGTAACAGCATCACGAGAGCAGGAGAGCAGCCATGGATGACCAGACCCGCACTGAACTTGAGGCGGCGGCGTTTCGCACGCTGGTGAGCCATTTGCGTGAACGCACCGATGTGCAGAACATCGACTTGATGAACCTGGGCGGGTTTTGCCGCAACTGCCTATCGAAGTGGTACCGGGCTGCGGCCGAAGATAAAGGCCTTGATCTCGATTACGAGGGCGCTCGCGAGATCGTCTACGGCATGCCCTACGGTGAGTGGAAACAGAAATACCAGACCAAGGCGACCGAGCAGCAGATGAAGGATTACGCGAAGTCTCACCCGGATTCGCACTGAGCCTGGTCGCGGTGGGTCAGAATTTTTCGACCCAGGGTCTGAGTTCGGTTTCCAGTGTCCAGGCGCTTCGTGGCTGGCAATGGAGTTGCCAGTAGGTCTCGGCGATCGCGGCAGGATCGAGCAGGCCCTCCGGCGGGCGCTCATCGGCCAGATGTGCATAACGCTCCGACATGATCTGACCATCAATCACCACATGGGCAACGTGGATGCCCTGAGGCCCAAGCTCGCGGGCCATGCTTTGCGCCAGCGCCAGCAGCCCGGCCTTGCCGACGGCGAGGTTAAAGAACTGGGCGCCGCCACGTTTACTTGCGGTGGCGCCGGAAAACAGGATGGTGCCCTGACCGCCTTCTACCATCCGCGCCGCGGCGGCCTTGGCGACAATAAAGCCACCAAAGCAGTTGGCCTCCCAGCAACGTCGAAAGTCGTCCGCAGTAGCGCCGACGATGCTCGCCTTCATGAAGGCGCCGGCGTTGTAGATCACCACGTCAGGTGCGCCCCAGCGGGCAGCATGGGCAGCGAATAGACCATCAACTTCGGCTTCATTGGTCGCATCAGCTTGAAGGCCGACAATTTCCGACCCGCTGTCGTTGGTAGCGGCGGCGGCCTCGGCAACGGCTGCGGCTTTTCCTGCGCTGCGCGCGGTGGCTGTAATGTTCATACCGGCAGCTGCAAAGCGTTGTACCAGTGCGGCACCCAGTCCTGGGCCAGCGCCAACAATCAAAGCACTTTGTTGTTCGGTCATGTTGGTGTTCCCTCGAATGCGTTATTCCGCTGCATTGGCCTGTGATGGGGGATTGCGAAAGGCCGCCATCAGTTCGCTCTGGGTCTGACGCGCACGTTCCACATTGGCGGCTTTGACATGGCCGAAGCCGCGCATTGAGAGCGGTAACTGGGCGAGCTCTACAGCGATGTCATAATTGGCTGGGGATAGATTGGCGATTACCTCGTCGAGCGCGGTTTCATATTCAGTAATCAGGTCGCGTTCCATGCGCCGTTCGGCGGACCAGCCGAAGGGGTCGAGCCGGGTGCCGCGCAATACCTTGAAGTGTTTGAGGACACGAAACACAGGCATCATCCACGGCCCGAACAATTTTTTCTTCAATTGGCCGCTCGTCGCATCGCGGTCAGCGAGCACCGGCGGAGCCATGTGAAAATGGAGCGAAAACTTGCCGTCAAACTGGTTTTGCACCTGTTTTCGGAAGCGACCATCCGTATAGAGGCGAGCGACTTCGTATTCGTCCTTGTAGGCGAGCAATTTATGCCAGCCCCGTGCAGCGGCGTCGGTCAGGCGATCGCTCTCAGGTGCGATCCGAGCCGCGGCGCGTCGAACTTTGTCGACCAGTTCACGGTAGCGCTTGCCGTAGGCCTCGTTTTGATAGGCCGTCAGGTCTGTGACGCGACGCTCGACCAACTCGTCCAGAGTCTCTGATGTTTTTTGCGGCGTTTCGATGGCCGCGCTGCCGACTGCCTCGCTGACCGCCCCCGCATCGTGAGCGGCGGCACGACCCCAGCGAAAGGCGCGGCTATTGTTGTCGACGGCCACGCCATTGAGCGCGATGGCCTGTTCGATAGCAGCTGAGGAGAGCGGAATCAGCCCGCGCTGATAGGCAAAGCCAAGCATGAAAACATTGGTCGCGATGGCATCGCCGATCAGCGCTGTCGCCATGCGCGTTGCTTCAATGAACTCAACCGCTTCCAGCCCGGCAGCATCGGTAATCGCAGCGTGGACTTGCTCCGTCGGAAATGCGAGGTCGGGACTACGGGTGAAATTGCCGGTCATGCTTTGCTGCGCGTTCACAACCGCGCGGGATTTTCCGGGCTTGAGCCGGGCAGTCACTTCCGCACTGGCAGCGACGACGAGATCGGCACCCAACAGAAGATCCGCACCACCGGTCGCGATGCGCACGGCATGAAGGTCCTCCGGTTTTTCGGCAATGCGTACGTGGCTTGTTACGGCCCCATATTTTTGCGCCAGTCCGGCTTTGTCGAGCACGGTGGCACCCTTGCCTTCAAGTCGTGCTGCCATGCCAAGCAGAGCGGCGAGTGTTACGATGCCCATGCCGCCGACGCCGGTGATCAGAATGCCGTAGGGCGCGGAGCCGGTCGGCCGCTCAGGTTCGGGCAGGGCGGCACTCAACATGTCCGCAGCGCCCGTGGCGTCGCGTTTTCGCAAGTGCCCACCTTTGACTAGCACAAAGCTCGGGCAGAAGCCGTTAATGCAGCTGTAGTCCATATTGCAGGACGACTGGTCGATGGTGCGTTTGCGGCCAAACTCGGTGGCAAGCGGGCTGATGGAGAGGCAGTTGGAGGTGGCGCCGCAATCGCCGCAGCCCTCGCAAACATCCGGATTGATGATGACGCGCCAGCCAGGGTCTTCCATCAGACCACGCTTGCGCCGGCGCCTCTTCTCTGTCGCGCAGACCTGATCGTATACAATCGCAGACACGCCTTCCCAGTTGCGAATGTCGCGTTGCACGGCATCAAGGTCGTCGCGGTGATGGATGGTGACGCCGGCGGCGAAGGATTTGTTGAGGGGGTATTTGTGGGGCTCGTCCGTGACGACGGCAATCCGCGCGACGCCTTCGGCCGAAAGTTGGCGGGTCATTCGTTCCACCGACATGGGCCCGTCCATCGGCTGACCACCGGTCATCGCAACGGCATCGTTGTACAAAATCTTGTAGGTGATGTTGACGTTTGCTGCGACCGCGGCGCGGATGGCGAGAATGCCGGAATGGAAGTATGTGCCGTCGCCGAGATTCTGGAACACATGGGGCGTATTGACGAACGCCGATTGTCCGATCCAATTGGCCCCTTCGCCGCCCATATGAGTGTAGGTCTCGGTGTCGCGGTCCATCCATTGGACCATGTAGTGGCAGCCGATACCGGCGAGTGCCCGGCTGCCTTCTGGCACTTTGGTTGATGTATTATGTGGGCAGCCCGAACAGAAGTAGGGGATGCGTTCGATGCCGGCGCCTTTGTCGGCGGCGGCGCGCTCGGCGTGTGCCCTGTGTTCGGCAGCGAGGGCAACAACCGGCTCAAAGCCATTGAGTTCGCCGAACCGGCGGGCCATTGCATCGGCCACTGCCGGCGGGTCGATCTCACCTGCCGCGCGCAACAACCAGCTGCCATCGACATCATGTTTGCCATGGACGCGGGGTCGCTTGTCCGGGTCCATATCATACAGAATGTCGCGCATCTGCTGTTCGATGAGCCCGCGTTTCTCCTCGACGACCAGCACTTCATCAAGGCCGGCGGCGAAGCGCCTGATGCCCTCAGGCTCAAGCGGCCACACCATGCCAACCTTGTAGAGTGATAGCCCCATGGCGGCGGCAGCCTCGTCATCGATGCCAAGGTCGTCAAAAACCTGACGGACATCGAGATATGCTTTGCCGGTGGTTACGATTCCGACGCGACGCTTCGGGCCATCCATGACAACCCGGTCAAGCCCATTGGCGCGGGCGAAGGCGATGGCGGCGTCGTGCTTTTGCTCATGCAGGCGGGCTTCCTGCACCAACGGCGGGTCTGGCCAGCGGATGTTCAGGCCGCCATCGGGCAACGCGTAATCGGTCGGTTCGACTATTTTGACGCGGTGCGGGTCGACGGAAACGATGGCCGCGCTGTCGAGGGTCTCGGCGATGCAAACCATGCCACACCACAGGCCCGAGTAGCGCGACAGCGCCCAGGCATAGAGGCCGTAATCAAGAAACTCCTGCACGCCGGCCGGATTAAGCACTGGCATTTGCGCGGCAGCGAAATCGTACTCACTTTGGTGGGGCAGGGTGGAGGAGGCGCAGACATGGTCATCGCCGGCAATCGCCAACACACCGCCGTGGGCCGAGGTGCCGGCGTTGTTGGCGTGCTTGAACACGTCGATGGAGCGATCAACGCCGGGGCCCTTGCCGTACCAGATTGAAAATACGCCGTCGTAATCGCTGTCGCCGGCAAGGCCCACTTGCTGCGTGCCCCAGATGGCCGTTGCCGCAAGGTCCTCGTTGACGCCAGGATTGAAGTGGATGTCCTGCTTTTCCAGAAACTGCCGTGCTTGCCACAGCGTCCGGTCGTAGTTGCCGAGCGGTGAGCCGCGATACCCCGAGATATAGCAACCGGTTTTCAGGCTGGCCGCCGTATCGCGCTGGTGCTGCATCATGGGCAGGCGTACGAGAGCCTGCGTGCCGGTCATATACACCAGGCCGTTGGTGGCCGTGTATTTATCGTCAAGTGTAACGGCGGCGAGTGACATGGTCGCTCCCGGCTTCGGATATTGCGGACGTGGGCTAATTGCGCTGAGCCCCGCAGGGCATGATGCCCCACGTC